>JBHEPC010000098.1:0-9058 GCA_046260475.1 Candidatus Krumholzibacteriia bacterium
TCGCCGTACTTCTCGCCGAACAGGGCCATGGCGCCCCGGGCGCGGGCGTCCTGCAGGGCCATGTCCTGGTGGCGGATGACCGGGCGGTTGTCCAGGATGCGCTGCTGCACGAGCTGCTCGACGCGGGCCAGCTCGGCCGGCCTGAGGGCCTGGTCGTGGCGGAAGTCGAAGCGCAGGCGCTGGGGATCGACCACGCTGCCCGCCTGCTCCACGTGCTCGCCCAGGACCTCGCGCAGCGCGGCGTGCAGCAGGTGGGTGGCCGTGTGGTGGCGCATGGTGGCCAGGCGCGCGCGGGCGTCCACCTGCTGGTCGACGCGCTCGCAGCCGGCCAGGGCGGCGTGCAGATCGTCGGCATCGCCCGGGACCACGAGCACGCGGCCCTCCTCGGCGGTGACCGCGTCCACGACCGGCAGCACCGTGCCCGCCGGTTGCAGGGTCACCGTGCCGGTGTCGCCCACCTGGCCGCCGGACTCGCCATAGAACGGGGTCTCGTCCAGCAGGAGGTGGCAGAGCGGGTTGCCGTCCTGGTCGGCGCCCGCCGGACGCACAGCCACCGGCTTGCCGGGCCCGTCCAGGCGCTCGTACCCGGTGAAGCGGTTGCGGTAGCCGGCCAGGACGGCGTCGCCCACCGGGCGCCAGGCGCCCAGCCCCTCGCGGTAGACCCGCTCGCTGCCGCTGTTGGCCTTCTGCTCGGCCATGCAGCGGTCGAAGCCCATCTCATCCACGGTCAGCCCGTCCTCCGCCGCCACGAGGATCGTCAGGTCCTTGGGGAAGCCGAAGGTGTCGTGGAGCTTGAAGGCCTCCTGGCCCGACAGCTCGGTGCGGCCCTCCGCCCGCATGGCCGCGCGGAAGTCGGCGTAGACCAGCAGGCCCGCCTTCAGGGTGCGCAGGAAGCGCTCCTCCTCCTTGCGGATCACGTCGAGGATGCGCTCGCGGCGCTCCCGGAGCTCCGGGTAGGCTTCGCCCATCTCGGCGATGACCACGTCGGCGACCCGCCACAGGAAGGGCTCGTCCAGGCCCAGCAGGTGGCCGTGGCGGGCGGCGCGGCGCAGGATGCGGCGCACCACGTAGCCGCGGTCGGTGTTGGCGGGGATGGCGCCGTCGGCCACGGTGAAGGTGCAGGCGCGGGCGTGGTCGGCGATCACCTGCATGGAGATGCGGTCCTCGCCCTCGGCGCGGCGGCCGGAAAGCTCCTCCATCTTCGCGATCAGCGGCGTGAACAGGTCGGTCAGATAGTTGCTCCGCTTGCCCTGCAGCACCGCCACCAGGCGTTCGAAGCCCAGGCCGGTGTCGACGCTCTTCATGGGCAGGGGCTCGAGGATGCCGCCCGGCCGGCGGTCGAACTCCATGAAGACGTGGTTCCAGATCTCCAGCCAGCGGTCGCAGTCGCAGACGCCGACGGCGCAGCCGGCGGGATGGCTGCAGCGCATGGCCTCGCCCTGGTCGTAGTGGATCTCGGTGCAGGGGCCGCAGGGGCCGGTGTCGGCCATGGACCAGAAGTTCTCGTCGTCGCCGGCGGCGAGGTCGCCCAGGCGGACGATGCGGTCCGCGGGCAGGCCGACCTCGTCGCGCCAGATGGCGAAGCTCTCGTCGTCGTCCTTGTAGACCGAGGCCCACAGGCGCTCCCCGTCCAGGCCGTAGACCTCCGTCAGCAGCTCCCAGCCCCAGAGGATAGACTCGCGCTTGTAGTAGTCGCCGAAGGACCAGTTGCCCAGCATCTCGAAGAAGGTGTGGTGGCGGGCGTCCTTGCCCACCTCCTCGAGGTCGTTGTGCTTGCCCGAGACGCGCATGCACTTCTGGCAGGAGGCGGCCCGCACGTAGTCGCGGTGCTCGAGGCCCAGGAAGACGCCCTTGAACTGGTTCATGCCCGCGTTGGTGAACATGAGGGTGGGGTCGTCGTGGGGCACGAGGCTGCTGGAGGCGACCACCGCGTGGCCGCGCTCGGCGAAGAAGTCGAGGAACTTCGCGCGGATCTCCCTGGCTTTCAAGCTTGCTCCTGACCGCGGATGTGGCTTTTTTGGTTTATCTTGCACGGCATGGGCCGAAAACGGTGACGGGTGCCGGACTTGACACCGCGCAAGACCCTGCCGGGCGGCTGTCGGCCGTCCGCCCACCGGCGCATCCGGCGCACCTGACGCATCCGACGCACCCGACGCACCCGGGCCATACGGCCGATGCGGACCTTGCGGACAGCGGACCAGAAAGAGTAAGCGCGGCCGGGTGCCCGGTCAACCCACCCGCGCCCGGCCGGCCGGCCCCGAAGGGTCCGGGCGCCGGCAACGGAGGCCCATGCGGCACGTCTTGCACACCGTCCTCTCCCTGCTGATGTGGTGCCTGTTCGGGTACTACTGGTGGATCGTGGCCCAGCGCCGGGTCCACCCGGCCACCATCGACGCCCTGGCCATCCTGGGGTTGCTGGCGTGCCTGGGCCTGACGGTGACCGTGGCCTGGGTCGTCCACAACCTCCGGCTGGCCAATAAGTTCGGCCGGCGCAAGGGGTTCGCCGTGCCGCCGGAGACCTTCACCACCGACCACCTGCAGCGCCCCCTGGTCAGCCCCGGCCTGGAGACCCTGCGCGCAGCCCGCATCGTGACCGTGAGCCTGGACGACAGCCAGCGCAAGGTCTACCGGCCCGGCGGGGAGGTGGCGGACTGATGGACCTGCTGAGCTTCATCGTGCGCATCCAGCACCACTGGGCCTACCTGGCCCTGCTGGTCTACTTCGCCTGGTACCCCATGGCCTCGAGCCTGATGTGGATCTACACGGCGGCGATCTTCTTCCGCCGCCGCGAGCACCTGGAGCCGGACCAGCTGCGGGAGTTCTACGCCCTGCCCGAGCATCCGCTGGTCTCGTTCGTCATCCCGGCCTTCAACGAGGAGGCCAACATCGCCAAGACCCTCCGGGCGGTGCTGGCGGTGGACTACCCGGCCTTCGAGGTGCTGGTGGTGGACGACTGCTCCACCGACCGTACCCTCGACCAGATCCTGCCCTTCTTGGCGGACGACCGGGTGCGCGTGGTGCGCAAGATGGTCAACGAGGGCAAGGCCATGGCCCTGAACGACACCATCCCCTTGAGCCGGGGCGAGCTGGTCTTCGTCATGGACGCGGACGCCGAGCCGGACCGGGACATCCTCAAGTACATGGTCCCCCACTTCCGGACCCCGCGCTGCGCCGCCGTCACCGGCAACCCGCGGGTGGTCAACCGCGACAGCTTCCTGGCCAAGCTGCAGGCCATCGAGTTCGCCTCGATCATCTCGCTGATGCGCCGCGCCCAGCGGGTGTGGGGCCGCATCATGACCATGAGCGGGGTGGTGGGCATCTTCCGCCGCAGCGCCCTGCTGGACGTGGGCATGTACAGCCCGGAGATGGCCACCGAGGACATCGACCTGACCTGGCGCCTGCAGTTGCGGCACTGGGACGTGCGCTACGAGCCCCGCGCGGTGATGTGGATGCGCGTGCCCCAGTCGCTCAGCGGCCTGTGGCGGCAGCGCCGGCGCTGGGCCCTGGGCCTGAGCCAGGTGCTGACCCGGCACGCCCCGGCGCTGCGGCAGTGGAAGCACCGCCGCTTCTGGCCGGTGGTGGCCGAGGCCTGCCTCTCGGTGGCCTGGGCCTACGCCTACATCGCGCTGACCATCATCTGGCTGACCAGCTACGCCCTGGGCTATCCCCCCATCGGGGCCTCGCCCATCCCCAACTTCTGGGGCATGCTCATCGCCACGGTGTGTCTGCTGCAGCTGTTCACCGGCGTGATGCTGGACCGGGGCTACGACGTGCGCCTGCCCCGCTACTTCGTGGTGGCGGTGTTCTATCCCCTGGTCTACTGGATCCTGATGGCCGTGATCACGGTGATCACCGCCCCCGCGGGGCTGAACGTCAACCGCCAGAAGCGCAAATACACGCTCTGGAAACCGGTCCGGGAGTAGGCATGGCCGCCACGAGGACAACCGCGAGGACAACCGCGCTGCTGGTCCTGCTGCTGCCGGCGCTGCTGGCCCCCGGGACGGTCCGGGCCCGGGAGGCCGGCCCCGACAGCACCATCATCGACCCGCAGCGGGCCTGGGAAAGGGTGGCCGCGGCCCGCGACCTGGCCGCCCGCGACCGCCACCACGACGCGGTCTCCACCTACCTGGAGGCCCTGGCCAGCGATGCGCGGCTGGTGCCCCACGTGGCCCAGGAGATCGCCTACCAGAAGCTGTGGCGCGAGGACGCGGAGAAGGCCATCTTCTACTTCCGCCGCTACCTGGCCCGGCATCCGGACACCGACAACCGCGCCGTGCGCAAGGGTCTGGCCCTGGCCACAAGCTGGAGCGGCCGGCAGCCCGAGGCCGTGGCGATGTACCGGCGCCTGGTGGCCGAGGACCCCGCCGACGGCGAGGCCCAGGTCGGCCTGGGCCGCAGCCTGATCTGGGACAACCGGCTGCACGAGGGCTACGGCGTGCTGCGCGGGGTCGAGACCGCCTTCGGGCCGGACGACGCCGCCGGGCGCGAAGCCGGCACTTTCCTGCTGACGGCCCTGGACGGCTACACCCCCCATCTGGACCTGAAGGCCGCCGCCTCCTGGGACTCGGACGACCTGGACATCTACCGCATCTCCGCCCACGGCGCGGTCACCGTCGCGGGCAACAAGCTGCTGCAGATCATGCCCTCGGTGGCCACCTACCGCCAGCCGGGGCGGCCCGACGTCACGGCGCCGCGCCTGGGCGCGGGGCTGGTGGCGGCCTTGGCCCGCAACTGGGCCCTGCACGCCTACGGCTGGTACGACCTGTTCCGCAGCGGCGAGCCGTTGTTCGCCGGCCCGGACAAGCTGGACTGGCGCCGGCCGGGCGGCGACGCCTGGCTGACCTGGCTGCCGGTGCCGCGCCTGCGCCTGGACCTGGGCGCGGCGAGCCAGGCGGTGGAGACCTTCTACGCGCTGGACCGCCGCATCCACTACGAGCAGGCCAGCCTGTCCGCCGACTGGCGCCTGGCCCGCCACTGGCGCGCCGGCCTCTCGGGCAGCACCGCCGGCTACAGCGACGGCAACGCCCGCCTGCGGGGCCAAGCCTCACTGAAATGGCGGCGCGAGGGCCGCTGGGAGCTGAGCGCGGGCCCGGTCCTGACCTATATGGATTTCGAGCAGCCCTACCCCGGCGGCTACTGGTCCCCGGGCTGGGTGCGCAACGGCAGCTTCGAGGCCGCCGTCGCCACGCGCACCCGCCGGACCACCTGGCGGCTGGCCGCCGGCTACGGCCTGGAGAAGGAGCTGGGCGCCGAGAGCCTGGCCGTGGGCAGCGTCTCGGGCCGGGTCGGCTGGCGCTGCGCCCCGGGCTGGCTGCTGGCAGCGGAGGGCGGCTGGTCCCGCAGCGCGTTCGCCAGCGCCAGCGGCTACAGCCGCACCTGGGCCGGCCTGTCGGCGCGGGCCCTGTTCTGATGGGCGCGCGGCGGAGCAGCGCGGCCGCGGCGGTCCTGGTCCTGGCCCTGGCAGCCGGGGTCCTCGTGGCCGTGGTCCTGGGGGGCTGCGGCGGCGGCGAGGACGCCGCCCCGGCCGCGACGGGCTACCATCTGGACCCGCCGGACCTGGCCAACGAGCTGGTACACCGCGGCGACGCCGGCGTGCCCGTGCTCTGCTACCACTACTTCCGCGAGGACTTCGCGCCGGGCTACCTGGTCAAGGTGCTGGGTTCGGTGCTGTTCGGCATGCCCGCCCTGGGCGACCGCGAGTTCTGGACCACGCCCCGCGCCGAATTCGCCCGGCATCTGGCCTGGTTCCGCGACACGGGCACACGGGTGATGACCCTGGACGAGGTGGCCGACCTGGTCGAGGCCGGCCGCCCCCTGCCGGCGCGCGCGGTGGTGCTGACCATCGACGATGCGGACCGGTCCGTGTACGAGATCGCCTGGCCCCTGCTGCAGGAATACGGCGTGCAGGCCCACCTGTTCGTGCCCACGGCCGAGGTGGGCCGCCACTGGAGCGGGCTTGAGTTGTGCACACGGGAGCAGCTGGGCGAGATGACCGACTCGGGCGCCGTGCTGGTGGAGTCCCACACCCACGCCCTGCACCACAAGATCAAGACCCGGGCCGGGTACGAACCGGTTTTCTGGCACCCCGACGCGGTGCCGCCGCCGGCCGACCGCGAGGGACGCGCCGCCTTGGCCGATCGCTGGCGGGCCGCCGAGCCCGCGGTCGCGGGGGACGACCCGCGCCTGAATTTGAGCGGTCCGCTGGGACCGGTGGCCACGGACCTGGTCACCAGCCGCCTGGAGGTGCTGGCCGCGACCGGCCGTGCGCCCCGCTGGCTGGCCTGGCCCTACGGCTTCGCCGGCGCCGGGCTGGACAGCCTGGCTCGCGCCGTCGGCTTCCGCGGCACGGTCAGCCTGCGGCCGCGGGTCTTCTCGGCCGCCGACACGACCCTGGCGACCGGGCGCGTGACCCTGACCGCCAAGAGCACCATGGACCAGATCAGCGGGATCTGGACGCCCGACTCCCCCTGACGGCGCCGGCTAGGCGCCCCCGTCGGCCACGGCACCGAGGGCGCCCACCCACAGGCGCCGCTCCCGCGGGCCGTCGAAGTCGCAGAACCACACCGCCTGCCACGTGCCCAGGGCCGGTTTTCCCCGCTCGACCAGCAGGGTGACCGAGCTGCCGCACAGCAGCGCCTTGGCGTGGGCCGCGGCGTTGCCTTCGGCGTGGTGGTAGCCGGCCTCCCAGGGCACGGCCCGGTCCAGGATCGTCTCGAGGTCCCGGACGACGTCCGGGTCGGCACCCTCGTTGACCGTCACCCCGGCCGTGGTGTGGGGGTTGAAGACGACCACCGCGCCGGTGTCCAGGCCCAACCGCCTCACGGCGGCCTGCACCTGGCCGGTGACGTCCACGAAGTCGGTGCGTGCGGTGGTCCGCAGCGTGATCTCGACCATGGTTCCTCCCGGAATGAAGCAGGGGGCCACCCGCGGGCGCCCCCTGCATCGCGTGGCGGGTGCGCCGCGCCTAGAAGTCGAAGTACATCGTAAACTCGTAGGGATGGGGCCGCCGGTTGATGGCCTGGATCTCCTCCTGCTTGACCTCGAGCCAGCGCCGGATCAGGGCCTCGGGGAAGACGTCGCCGCGTAGCAGGAACTGGTGGTCGCGCTCCAGGGCGTCCAGGGCGTCGGCCAGCGAGCGGGGCAGGAAGTCCTCGTGCCGGCCGGTCTCGCTGGGCGCGTCCTCGGGGCGGTAGCCCGCCGCCACCGGGTCGATGCGGTTGATGACCCCGTCCAGCCCGGCCATGAGGATCGCCGACGCGCACAGGTACGGGTTGGCCGTCAGGTCGGGGGGCCGGTACTCGATGCGCCGCAGCTGCGGGTCGCTGACGTAGCTGGGCACGCGGATGGCCGCGCCGCGGTTGCTGCGCCCGAAGGTGCGCGCCGTCGGCGCCTCGTAGCCCGGCACCAGGCGCTTGTAGCTGTTGGTGCTGGGGTTGGTCAGGGCGCAGAGGGCGTCCGCGTGGCTGAGGATGCCGCCGACCCAGAAGAGCGCCGTCTCCGAGAGGCCGGCGTAGCCCGCCGGATCGTCGAAGACGTTGCGCCCGCCCTTGAGCAGGAACTGATGCAGGTGCCAGCCGCTGCCCGCGTTCTCGTACAGGGGCTTGGGCATGAAGGTGACCTTCAGGCCGTGGCGCTCGGCCAGGTTCATCAGGATGTACTTGGAGAGCACCGCGTGGTCGCCAGTGGTCAGCAGGTCGGCGAACCAGCCCTCGATCTCCTGCTGGCCGTGCTTGCCCACCTCATGGTGGTGGTAGCGCACCGGGATGCCGAAGTCCTTCATCAACGCGCAGACCTCGTCGCGGAAGTCGTCGTAGCGGTCGAAGGGGTTGCAGGCGTGGTAGGCGTTCTGGTAGAAGCGCTCGCCGCTGGTCAGGCCGTAGGCCGCGTCGTCGTGGCCGTTGCTGAACGAGGCCGCGTCGAAGATGTGGAACTCGTACTCCGGGCCCCACTGGGACAGGTCCGCGACCTGCGCGTCCCGCAGGGCCTGCTCGGCCCGGCGGGCGATGGTGCGGCTGTCCTGGGCGAAGGGCGTGCGCTCGGCATCGGTCAGGCGCGCCTCGGCGAACATGGTCAGGGTGGGCCGGCGGCGGAAGGGGTCCCGCGCCGCGGTGGCCAGGTCCGGCACCAGCACCATGTCGCTGTTCTCCACCTTGAGGAAGCCGTAGCTGGAGCCGTCGAAGCCGATGCCCTCGTCCAGCACGTCCTCGGTGAAGCGCTCCGCCGGCAGGGAGATGTGATGCAGGCGCCCCGTCAGGTCGAGCATCTTGAGGTCGACGAACTCGATGCCCTCGTCCTGGATCCGGCGGCGCACCTGCGCGTAGTTCGTGTCGGCCATGGTCCACCTCTGCGCTTGGCGGACGCACGCCGGTCAAACCGGAGGCGTCCACTCTCCAAATTGTTCCCTGGCTTTCAAATATATGCGCCGCAGGGCCCGGGGAAAGAACCGTCTGCACACCGATCCGGACCTTGCCGCCGCCGGGGGCGGCGCCTATTTTCGAAGCCTCCGCCGCGTTGCCGGGGCAGCGCGGCGTCTTCCGAGCGCCGAAAGGATCCAGCGTTGGCCGACCAGACGGTGACCATCCGTTTCGAGGGCCGCCCCCTCGCCTGCCGCGAAGGCACGAGCGTCGCGGCCGCCCTGTGGGAGCACGGCGTCCGCACCCTCAGCCACAGCCCGAAGTATGGGCGCCCCCGCGGCGTGACCTGCGCGCGCGGCCACTGCACCGCCTGCCTGATGCGGATCGACGGCGTGCCCAACGTGCGCACCTGCGAGACGCCGGTACGCGACGGCATGACGGTGACGCGCCAGGATCCGGGCGCCTTCTACGGCGCGCCCATGCAGAAGGTGCTGGCGGCCGGCGGCAGCCTCTTCCCCGTGGGCTTCTACTACAAGTGGTTCACCCGCCCGCCCTTCGTCAGCCGCAGCTTCCTGCGCGCGATCCGGCCGCTGACCGGGATCGGCCGGCTGCCCGACGCCGTGGCCGGGGCCCGCGCCCTGCCCCCGGCGGCCGGCGCCGCGGTTCCTGCCCGCGACCTGGGTCGCTGGGATACGGTGGTGGTC
>JBHEPC010000128.1:0-3231 GCA_046260475.1 Candidatus Krumholzibacteriia bacterium
CGCTTGCGCACCTCGCGCAGCGCGGCCAGCCCCGCGGTGCCGGCGCCGATGATGATCACGTCCAGCATGCCTGCCTCCTCGGCTGATGCGGGCCGGCCGGCCCGGTCAGCGGTCCTTGATCCCCAGCAGCCGGCTCGCCAGTGCGACCCCCTGCTCGATTGTCCCGATCTTCCCGTCCAGCTGCGCCTCGTAACACGCTTCCAGCACGGCGCGGAAGTGCTCCCCCGGCTCGGCCCCCAGGGCCACCAGGTGCCGCCCCTGCACCAGCGGCGCGGGTCCGCTCCTGGTCACCCCCAGGGCCTCGGCCCGGGCCAGCAGCCAGTCCCCGGCCGGGAAGTCCGGCGGCAGGGGCGGCCGGCCGCCGTGGTCGGCGCGGGCCACGCGCACCAGGCGGTCCAGACGCCCGACGCGGTCGGCCAGGCGGCGCACGGCGGCGTCGGAGGAACGGGCCTGATAAAGCTGCTGGGGTTTGCCGTGTTCGGCCACCAGGGGCAGCACCTGGTCCACCAGGCGCCGCTGGTCGGTCATGCGGCCCAGGAAGGTGCGGGCCAGATCCACGCTGCGCGCCTCGTGGCCGAGGCTGCGGATGCGGCCGTCCGCCTCGACGGTGGTGCGCTCGGCCTTGCCCAGGTCGTGGCAGAGCACGGCCAAGCCCACCACGAGGTCTTCCCAGGGGTCGCCGAGGCGCTCCTGGGCGAAGGCGTCCAGACAATGCAGGGTGTGCACCCAGACGTCGCCCTCGGGGTGGTGGCGCGGGTCCTGGGGCACGCCGCGCACGGCGTCCAGCTCCGGGAAGAAGCGCAGCCAGCCGGTCTCGGCCAGGAAATGCAGCCCCCGCGACGGCACGGCGCCCAGAACCAGCAGCCGGCGCCACTCCTCGAACACGCGCTCGCGCGCCAGGCCCTCCATGCCCACGGTCCGGCAGATGCGCACCGTCTCCGGCGCCGCCGCGAGGTCGAACCGCGCCGCCAGCTGCATGCCCCGCAGCACCCGCAGCGGGTCCTCGCCGAAGGCCGCCGAGGTGTGGCGCAGGATGCCCCTCTGCAGGTCACCGAGGCCGTCGTAGGGGTCCGCAACCTCGCCGGTCAGGGGATCGAGGTAGACGGCGTTCAGGGTGAAGTCGCGGCGGGCGGCGGCCAGGTGCAGCTCCAGGAAGGGGTCCGCGTGCACGGCGAAGCCCCGGTGGCCGGTGCCGGTCTTGTTCTCCTGTCGGGGCACCCCCACATCGATGGGCAGCCCCTTGAGCTTGAGGATGCCGAAGCTGCGCCCCACCAGTTCCAGGGCGAAGGCTTGGCCCAGCAGCGCCTGCAGGGCGTCGGGCTCGAGGCCGAAGACCTCCAGGTCCGCGTCGCCGGCGGCCCGGCCCAGGGCGCCGTCGCGCACGCCGCCGCCCACCAGCCAGGCCCTGCCGCCGGCGTCCCGCACCAGGGCGCACACCTCCAGCACGGCGGCCAGGACCGCCGGGTCGGCCGTCTGCACGGGGATGCGGGGCACGTCGGCCATGGGCCCGGTCCTTTACCTGCGGCGGGGGCGATCCTATCTTCGGCTCGACCCTGCCAGCATAGATCCCTTCGCCCCAAAAGGAAACCGCTTGGCCCCGCCCACGCACGCCACCGCCCGCGACGACCTGCCCCGCGCCCTGCTGTGGATGATGGCGTCGGGCCTGAGCTTCGCGCTGATGGCCGCTTCGGTGAAGCTGGCCGGAGACCTGCCGGTGGCGGTGAAGGTCTTCTTCCGCAACCTCGTGACCCTGGGCATCACCGCCGTCGCCCTGGCCCACGCCCGCGCCAACCCCT
The DNA here is from genome assembly GCA_046260475.1 of Candidatus Krumholzibacteriia bacterium. Classification (GTDB taxonomy): domain Bacteria; phylum Krumholzibacteriota; class Krumholzibacteriia; order LZORAL124-64-63; family LZORAL124-64-63; genus JACZKN01. The sequence continues at coordinate 1,797 of JBHEPC010000128.1, forward strand.
TCGCCGCCACGCCTTTCTGGCCGCTGCTGCTGGTGCGCGCGGTGTGCGGGCTGGCCGGGGTGTGGCTGTATTTCGTGGCCCTGGGCGGGATGAACCTGGCCGACGCCTCGCTGCTGAACAAGACCTCGCCCTTCTTCGCCACCTTGTTCGCGGTCCTGCTGCTGGGCGAGCGCCTGGTGCGGGCCATGGTGCCGGTGCTGCTGCTGGCGTTCCTGGGCGCGGCGCTGGTGATCAAGCCGGCGTTCGCGTACTCGCCCCTGCCGGCGCTGGCGGGGCTGGCGTCGGGGCTGTTCGCCGGGGCGGCCTACACGGCGGTGCGCTCGCTCAAGGGCCGGGCGGCGCCCGACCGCATCATCTTCGTGTTCAGCCTGGTCTCGATCCTGGTCACCCTGCCGCTGGTGGTCGCCGCCCGCCCGGATCCCACGGCCGGCCAGTGGTGGGCCCTGGCCGGCACGGGGGTGTTCGCCGCGGGCGGCCAGTACGGCCTGACCTACGCCTACCACCACGCCCGGGTCGGGCGGGTGTCGGTGTTCAGCTACCTGCACGTGCTGTTCGCCCTGGTGGTGGGGTTCGCGTTGTGGGGCGAGCGGCCGGACCTGCTGAGCCTCGTGGGCGGATGCTTGATCGTGGGGGCGGCGGTGCTGGCCCGGCGGGCGGGGCGCGCCTGAGATCCGCCTGGGATCCGCCTGAAACGGGATTCTCCTTGCCCGCCTTCGCCCCGGCGCTGGATTCTCCCCGCTGCTGGCGGGGATCGAGTCACTGCTGTCGGCGGTGGTGGCCGACGGCATGACCGGCCGGCGCCACCGCTCGGACATGGAGATCGTCGCCCAGGGCGTCGCCAACATCGCCTCGCCCCTGTTCGGGGGCATCCCCGCCACCGGGGCCATCGCCCGCACGGCGACCAACGTGGGCAACGGCGGCCGGACGCCCATCGCAGGCGTCCACGCTTTGACCCTGCTGCTGCTGATGCTGGTGTGCGGGCGCTGGGCCGAGCTGATCCCCATGGCCGTGCTGGCGGGCATCCTGCTGGTGGTGGCCGGGAACATGAGCGAGTGGCGCTACTTCCTGAAGCTGCTCAAGAGCCCCATGAGCGACGTCACCCAGACCGGCTACGTGCCCTCGCTCCGGGAACAGGACGAGACCACCGACCCCGGCGCCCTGGTGCTGCGCGAGGTGCCCGACGGCGCGGCCGGGTCCCGCACCTCAGTGGCCGAGGTTGAACTCCAGGCCCAAGAAAAACCCTATGTCCTGGCACCGGCTCGAGAATTCCTCGTCGTCCAGGGCGTCGGTCAGCCCCTGGTAGTAGCGGACCTGCAGCAGGAACGTCGTCGTCTCGCCGAACCCGGCCTGCAGTCCGACGGCCGCCAGCGCGCCGAGGGTCGTCGACGCGAAACTGTCGCTCGCGTCGGTGGTCTCGCTCATGCCCTGGGCATTC
>JBHEPC010000160.1:0-4320 GCA_046260475.1 Candidatus Krumholzibacteriia bacterium
CCGCCGGTGTCGAAGGCTTCCTGCTCGTCAGCCAGGGACTCGAAGTCCAGGCTGTCGGTCCACTCGTTGTGGTCTTTGCTGCTCATTCGCGAATCCTTTCCCTGTGAGCATGCCGACGGGCGGACGGGCCCCGGCTCCGCACACGCGCCGCCCCGGGGCCGGCGGGCCACGGCGGCCCCCGACACCGCGGCAGGCGCTGAGACAGGTTCTCTATTCGGCGGCGTTCCGGGAAACAAAAGCCCAAATCTCGGCGATGTCGGCAAGGGCGAGGCACCGCTGGTCCGAATCCGATCAGAATGGGTGCCGGCGCCGCTCCGCGTCCGGCCCACCGGCCCACAACTACCTTTTAATACAACAACTTAAATATATAGAACCCGGCATGATCCCTGCATCGGCTGCCGGGTCGATCCGTTCCCGAGGAAGGAGCCTCGCCATGACCACCGTCCGCCGCCGTCCCGCCGAGCCCCGTTTCCGCGGTCTGTTCCCCGATTGGCGGGGGCCGCAGCCGGTCCGCTGGTTCTTCGCCGAGGAGCTGCTGGAGGCGCGCAGGGAGTCCTCCTTCCCCACCAACGCCGCCGGCGGGGACGAGGACGTGAACATCTACCTGATCCACCTGCTGGCCGGATTCCTGTCCGGGGCGACCGACCCACGGGTGCAGCCCGGCGAGTGGCCCGTGCTGCTGCCGCCGGATCCGGCGCTCGCCCCCCTGGCCCGCGCCGCCCACTACCGGGTCAACGGCGACCATCGCCTGCTGATGTTGGGCCTGATGGACCGGGGCGACGGCCTGCGCCGCCGCGCGGTGCCCTGGGGCATCGCGCCCCACGAGGTGCGCGACCGGGACCTGGCCACGGGGGCGGCCTGCTACCGGCTGGCCGCCGACCTGGTCGCCGGTTGCCGCACGGCGCCGCCCGGCCTGGCCGCGGTGCTGCGGCGACTGGAGGGCGGCTTCGCCGACTACGTCCACGTGCTGGGGGTGCTGGCGACGCGGCGCCTGGGCCTGGGGGCGCGGCTGGACGACGCGCAGTTGGCCCGCCTGCTGCTGGAGCCCTGACCCGGATCGCCCACGCCGGTCCTGCCGCAGCCGCCTAGTGGTCGGCGCAGAACCCGATGATGTCCGCGTAGAGGGCGTCCTCGCCGTGCACGGTGAGGATGGCGTGCCCGCCCGTGGGGAAGACGCGGAAGCGGGAGGCCTCGTGGCGCGTCTTGCGCTGCAGGATCCGCACCGACTCGGGGCTGGCGCGGTCGTCGTCCTCGCACTGGGCGCCGTAGATGGGCACCTTGAGGTTGGGCACCCGGCTGCGGGCCGCGTCCATGCCCTCCATCAGGTCGGCGTTCCAGCCGATCCAGCGGTGGATGGCGTGCACCCGGTGCAGCTTCAGGCGCACCAGCAGCCGCTGGAACAACGATTCCCGGGGCATGATCGCCGGCGACAGCAGCACCAGCGAGGACACGGACTCGTGGCCGGCCAGGTTCACCGCCAGGGCCGCGCCGAAGCCCAGCCCCACCACGTGGACCTTGCCGCCCCCACGGGCCAGCAGGCGGAAGCGCTGGCGCACCTGCTCCAGGGCCGCCTCCCAGGACACTTCGCTGATGGTGTGGTTGGGGCGCCCGTAGTCGGGCAGCCGCAGCACGTAGACGTTCCAGCGGGCATCGTGCAGCAGGCTGGCCAGCACGTGCAGGTCGCCGGGCCGGGTCGAGACGCCGTGGATCAGCAGCACCGACCCCAGGGCGTCCTCGCGCACGCGCAGGTAGCTGCGGTCCGCGTCGGGAATCCCGCGCTCGGTCTCGAAGGTATCGACCAGGCGTTTGTAGGTGCGCAGGGTCATCACCTGGCCGCGGGGCGAGTCCGGCAGCTGGCTGCGGGTACGGGCCAGATCCCAGGACGACAGGGCCAGGGTCGTGGCCGCAGCCGAGACCGTGGTCTCCTTGCGCTCGATCGTCGGCGGCGCGGGCGGTCGGCCGCCGTTGCCACGGCCCCCCGGGCCACCGCCGTAGCGGCCGTCGCGCCCCTCACCCCGGCCGCCGTCACGGGAGCCGCCGCGGCCACCGTCGCGCGGATTGCCCCGGCCGCCGTCGCGGCCACCATCGCGGCCACCGTCGCGGGAGCCGCCGCTCCGGCCGCCGCGCCCGCCGCGGGGTGCGCCACCGTCCCTGGCCGCCGGGGGCCTCTGCCTGTCGCCGCCGCGGGGTTCGCTCATGGGCGTGTCGTCCTCTCAGCCGCGCCGCCGGCGCCGGCCTCGTCGATGTCGATGTCCGCCAGGCTGGCGCTGACGATGTCCGGCCAGTCCTCCTGGTCGAGGCTGCCCAGGACCGCGCAGTCGGCATGCTTGCCCGAAAGCACGAACGCGGTGCGCATGCCCAGGCGTCCGGCCGTGACCAGGTCGGCCACCGGGTCGTCGGAGATAAATAGGGTCTCGGCCGGGGCCGCGGCAACCCTTTTCAAGGCCTCATGGTAGATGGGCTCGGCCGGTTTGCCCACCGTGACGGCGCGCATGCCGGCCCCGGCCGCCTCCAGGGCGGCGGCCCAGGCCCCCGGACCCAGGCGGCGGCGGCCGTCGGCGTCGAGCCAGAACGCGTTGCGGTGCAGGCAGAGCAGGTCGAGGCCCCGGTCCCGCACGGCAGGCAGGGCGGCGTCCAGATCGGCGACGCCGAGCTGCGGGTTCACCCCCAGCACCACGGTGTCGCAATCCTCCGGCCCGGCGGGCGCGAAGCCCTGGTCCTGCCACCAGCCCGCCAGCCGCGGGTGCCCCAGCCACAGGATGCGCCGCCGCCCCCGCTGCCGCAGCCAGTCGGCGCCCAGGCCCAGAGCCCCCACCAGGCGCGCCGGGGTGACGGGGAACCCCGCCGCCACCAGGTCGGCCACCAGCTCGTCCGGCGCGTGGGTCGTGTTGTTGGAGACCAGGCACCAGGGCAGGCCCCGCACGTCCAGGTTTTCCAGCCACGCGATGCTGCCGGCGACGGGCCGGTAGGCCTTGTCCCGCACCAGGACCCCCTCCACGTCCACCAGGCAGGCGCGCACCGGCGCGGGCGGCTTCATCGCGGGCCTTGCGGCCCGGGGCCGCGGCGTCCGGCCGCGGCGGCCTCGTCCAGCAGCTGGTCCCAGGCCGGGACCAGGAGCGGCCAGCAGAACCCGTCCACGTCCCGGTCCAGGGAGCAGACGTGGCCGCAGCCCTCGCCCCGGACCAGGTCCGCCAACAGGTCCGCCAGCTCGTCCGCATCCGTGTCGCGGTAGAAATGCCGGCCCTTGCAGCGGCTGCCGTAGAGGGACGGGTAGACCTGCGCCCGGGGCAGCACCGGGTAGCAGCCGGCGTGGACGGCCTCGGCCACGGCGATGCCGAAGTACTCCTGGGCGGCGCACGAGACCACCACGTCGGCACGTTCGAGCAGGCGGTCGTACTGCGGGCGCCCGGCCACGTGGCCCCAGGCGACGCAGCGGGGGCCCAAACGCCCGCGCAGGGCGGCGAAGACCGGGTGCTCGGCCCGGGCATCGCCCACCAGGGCCACGTCGAAGTCCAACCCCGCGTCCAGCAACCGGCCGGCCGCGGCGGCGAACAGCTCGGGCCGCTTGTCGAACTCCCAGCGGTGGTTCCACAGCAGCAGCGGCCGTTCGCCGCCCCGGGGCCAGGGCTCGCCCGCGTCGGCGGCGCTGGGTCCGCCCCGCCAGCGCGGGTAGTGGTCCGCCGGCAGGGGCGTCCGGTCCAGGCCCACCGCGAGGACGCCGCTGCGGGCCTCCAGCCGCGGCCGGATGCCCGCGGGCACCGCCTCGGGCATGCGCGCCAGATAGTCGGGCAGTGCATTCAGGAACGCTTCCCGGTGCCAGGTCGAGTTGAACACCACCCGGTCGGCCGCCAGCGCGCTCAGGATGTTGGTGAAGCCGAAATGGAAGTCGAACTCCTCCTGGGGCGACAGGGGGTAGGTCAGCTGGTTCTCGTGCATGTACAGCAGCACCGGCGTCCGGTCCAGGGGCTCGGGCAGCAGGCCCCGCAGATCCGCCACATTCAGGAAATCGGTGGCCACGATCAGGTCGCAGGCGGCGGACGGATCGGCGGCCAGCCGGTCGGCGAACCAGGCCGCGGCCCCGCGCATGCGCCATTTCCAGAACCGCGCCGGCAGGGTCAGGCTGCGGAACCGGTGGCGGGAGTGGCGGATAAGGCCCTCCCGGAAGGCCCGGTGCGAGCCCCCGTCGTACGGTTCGATGAACAGGATCTCACGCAAGATCAAGGGCCCCAATGGCCCCGGTCCCGCACGGCAGGCAGGGCGGCGTCCAGATCGGCGACGCCGAGCTGCGGGTTCACCCCCAGCACCACGGTGTCGCAATCC
>JBHEPC010000211.1:0-7733 GCA_046260475.1 Candidatus Krumholzibacteriia bacterium
GCGCGCACGCGGCAGCACCCGGACGGCACGCCCCTGGGCGGCTGGCAGCCGCAGGAGCGGCTGGACGGGCTGACCGCGCTGCGGACCTACACGCAGGAAGGGGCCTATGCGGCGTTCATGGAGGACGAGCTGGGCATGGTGCGCAAAGGCTACCGGGCGGACCTGACCGTGCTGGGCGGGGATCCGACCACCTGCCCGCCGGCCGAGCTGCTGACCATGCCGGTGGTCATGACCGTGGTGGATGGGAAGATCGTCCACCGCTCGGCGCCGTAGCGGGGCGCCGCCCCCCGGCGAACAGCGTGTACGACACCGGGATCACCACCAGGGTGATGAGGGTCGAGCTCGCCAGCCCGCCGATCACCACCCGGGCCAGGGGGGCCTGGGCCTCGCCGCCCTCGCCCCAGCCGAAGGACAAAGGCAGCAGGCCGAGCATCGTCGTCAGCGTGGTCATGAGGATGGGCCGCAGGCGCCGCGACCCGGCCAGCACCACGGCCCGGTCGACGGGCAGCCCGTCGCGGCGGCGCAGCAGGTTGGTGTAGTCCACCAGCAGGATGGCGTTGTTGACCACGATGCCGCCCAGCATGATGCAGCCGATGTAGGCGTTGAGGCTGAAGGGCGTGCCCGTCAGGATCAGCGCCAGCACCACGCCGACCACGGCCATGGGCACCGAGAACAGCACCAGGAACGGGTGGCGCAGGGACTCGAACTGGCCGGCCATCACCATGTAGACCAGGGCCAGGGCCAGGATCAGGCCCAGCATCAGCTCGCGAAAGGCCTTCTGCTGCTCCTCGTAGTCGCCGCCGATGATCACGGCGAAGTCCCGGGGCACGGCGATGGTGTGCAGGGCCTCGCGCACGTCCGTGATCACCGACCCCATGTCGCGCCCGGCGAAGTTGGCCGAGACGAAGACCGTGCGCTCCTGGTCCTTGCGTTCGATGCGCACCGGGCCCTCCAGGGCGTCGGTGCGGACCACGTTGCGCAGCACCACCGGCTGCCCGCGGTCGTTGGTCACCGTCAGGTCCAGCAGGTTGCGCAGGTTGCGCCGGTCGTCCTCGCCCAGGCGGACCAGGATGCGGTACTCGCGGCCGCCCTCGCGGTAGTTGGAGGCGTAGGTGCCCCCCACGGCGGTGCGCAGGGCCTCGCCGATGCGGGCGACGGTCAGGCCCAGGTCGGCGGCCTTCTGGCGGTCGATGACGACCACCTCCTCGGGGCGGCCCTCCTCGCGGCTGATGCGGGCGTCGGTGATCCCGGGCACCGCGACCACGGCGTCCCGGACCCGCTGCGCCAGCAATCGCGCCGTCTCCAGGTCGTGGCCCCGGACCTCGAGGCTCAGGTTGTCCCCGCCGCCCTGGCCCATGCGCAGGATCCACAGGCCCTGGCCGGCGCGGGTGCGGATGGCCGCGCCCGGCAGGTCGGCCAGCAAAAGGCGCAGGTCCGCCGCCACGTCCTCGCTGCTGCGGGTGCGCTCGGCCAGCGGCGCCAGGGTGACGCGGATGTTGGCCGTGTGGCCGCCGCCGGAGCGCCAACCGCCGCCGCCCACGCTGGCCAGGACGTAGCGGGCCTCGGGCACGTGCTCCCGGATCAGGTCCTCCACCGAGCGGGCCATGCGGTCGACCACCTCGAGCCGGGTGCCTACGGCCATCTCGACGTCGACGCGCACCTCGCCCTCGTCGGTGGCCGGCATGAAGTCCACGCCCACGGTGCGCACAAGCAGCACCGCCACGGCGAACACCGCCACCGCCGTCACGCCCACGGCGCGGCGGTGGACCAGCGCCCGCTCCAGCAGGCGGCCGTAGGCGTCCTCGACCGCGGCGAAGGCCTTTGCGCTGGCGGCGAAAAGGCGGCCTGTGCCGCCGCGGCCGGACGGCGCGCGGCCGGCGCGGTAGCGCAGCAGGCGCGCGCTCAGCATGGGCACCAGGGTCAGCGCCACCACCAGGCTGCACAGCAGCGAGAACACCACCACGTAGGCCAGCTGCTGGAAGTAGATGCCCGAGATGCCGCGCATGAAGACCACGGGCAGGAACACGACCACCGTGGTCAGGGTGCTCGCGACGATGGCCGTGCCCACCTCGGCCGAGCCCTGCAGGGCCGCGTCCTCGGCGGCCAGGCCCGCCTCCCGCTGACGGAAGATGTTCTCCAGCACCACGATGGAGCTGTCCACGAGCATGCCGATGCCCAGCGCCAGCCCGCCGAAGGTCATCAGGTTCAGGGTGAAGCCGCCGAAGTGGATCAGGCCGAAGGTCGCGACGATGGAGACCGGGATGGCCGAGGCGATGATCGCCGTGCTGGACAGGTTGCGCAGGAACAGCAGCAGGATCACCACGGCCAACACGCCGCCCACCAGGGTCGATCGCCCCACGTTGTCTATGGAGTTCTCGATGTAGACCGAGGTGTCGATCAGCGGCACCAGGCGCACCTGGGGGATGTCCAGGTTGATGCGCTCCATCTCCGCCCGGACCGCGTGCGCCACCGCCACCGTGTTGGCGCCCGACTGCTTGTTGATGGACATGCGCAGGCTGGGCTGCCCGTTGACCCGCGCCAGCCGCGTGATCTCCTCGTGGGAGTCCTCGACCGCGGCGATGTCGGCGATGCGGATGGGCGTGCCCCCGCGCACGGCCACCACGGTGCGGCGGATCTCGTCCAGGCTGCGGTACTCGCCCTGGGTGCGCACCAGGACGTCCAGGTTGCCGGTCTCGAGGGTGCCGGCGGGCACGTTGCGGTTCTCGTTGCGCAGGGCGGCCAGGATGGTGTCGGTGCCCAGGCCCAGGGCCTTGACCTGGTCGGCGCGCAGGTCGACGTGGATCTCCCGGCTGAGGCCGCCCCAGATGTCGACGGCCGCCACGCCGGGCACCCGCTCCAGGCGGTACTTCACCTGCTCGTCCACCAGTTCCCGCAATTCCAGGGGATCGAAGTCGCCGGAGACGCCCAAAATCAGCACGGGGAAGGCCGAGAGGTCGAACTTGCGGATCATCGGCCGCTCGATGTCCTCGGGCAGGCGGCCCATCACCCGGTCCAGGCGGTCGCGGATGTCGTTGCTGGCCTCGTCCAGGTCCTGGCCCCAGCCGAAGGCGACCCGCACGACGCTGCTGCCCTCGGTCGAGCTGGAGGTGATCTCCTCGACCCCCTGCACGGCCGCCAGCGCCTCCTCGATGGGGCGCGTGACCAGCTCCTCCATCTCCTGCGGGCCCACGTTGCCGTACTCGGCGATGACCGTGACCGTCGGGAAGGTGACCTCCGGCATGAGGTCGATGGCCAGGCGGCTGAACGAGACCAGGCCCACGGTGACGACGATGAGGTAGACCATCGAGGTCAGCACCGGGCGGCGGATCGGGCCACGGGCGAGGTTCATTCCGGGCTCCCGGCCGCGGTCGGCGGCACCAGGACCGGGCTGCCGTCCTCCAACAGGTGCTGGCCCAGGGTGACGACCCGGCCCGCGAGGACGGGCGCGATGATCTCGACCAGGCCGCCGCCGACGATGCCCGTCTCGACGGCCACGAAGCGGACGACCGTCTGCGTCTCGTCCAGCAGGAAGACCCCCTGCACCCCCTCGCGCCGCACCAGGGCGGCCGCGGGCACCAGGCGCGCGTCCTGCCTCCTGGCCAACACCACGAAGGCGCGGGCGTACATGCCCGGCTTGAGGGCCGCGCCGGGGTTCGCCGCGACGATCTCCATCTCGGCGCCCCGCGACTCCTCCCGCAGCACCGGGGCCAGCCGCGCCACGCGGCCGGCGAAGCTGCGGTCCGCGAACGCGTCCACCTCGATCCGTGCCGGCAAGCCCGGGGCGATGCGGCCGTAATCCCGCTCGATCACCGTCGTGCGCACGTAGACCGTGTCCAGGCCCACGATCGACACCACCGCGGCGTTGGCCGGCAGCAGGGCGCCCTCGTCCACCAGGCGCTCGCCGACGTAGCCCGGCTCGGAGGCCCGCAGCACCGTCTGCTCCAGGCGGATGCGCTCGCCCGCGAGGGCGGCCCGGCGCTGGGCCACCTGCGCCTCGGCCAGGCGCACCCGGGCCACCTGCACGTCGTGGCGGGAGACGGCCGTGTCGAGGTCGGAACTGGGGGCCAGGTCCTGCTCCTGCAGCGTCCGCGCCCGCTCCAGCTCCTTGGCCGCCAGCTCGAGCTGGGCGGCGGCCTCGTTCAGGCCCGAGCGCGCGATCTCCAGGTTGGCCTCGGCCTCGAGCACCGCCTGCCGCACCTCGGCGTCGTCCAGGCGCGCGACCACCTCGCCGCGCCCGACCCGGTCGCCGATGCGCGCGGTCAGGGCGACGACCCGCCCGGGCAGCTTCGTGGCCACGAGGTAGCGGTACAGGGGATGGACGCTGCCGGTGAAGAGGCGGACGTCCTCGATGGGGCCGGTCGTGACCGGGGCGGTCTCCACGGCGACCGGCGGCCGCGCCGTCGCGCCGCCCTCGGCCTGGCCGCCGCCCAGGTGCGCCGCCAGCCGCCAGCCCAGCAGGGCCAGCAGGCACAGTCCGATCCCGAGCCCAACGATTCGTTTCATGGTCCGACCGATCGGGGTTGCAGGCACATACGGGCACGCCGGGGCGCCGGCGTTTGTGTCCCCGAATCTAAGTCCATTGAATACCCGGGGTCAAACGCCGGGGCGGCGGGCGCCGGACCGATTTCGCTGGAACCCCCCTGCGCCGCCGCCGTATTTTCCTACTCTTGAGGTATGAACACCCCCGGTCCCCGCGGCCAGGGCACCCCGCCGGCCCCGACCGGCCGTCCCCCACGAAACGAGGCCATCATGATCGTTCGCAATCTGCGCGGCCGCCTGCCCCTGGCGGGCCTGCTGCTGGTCGCGGCCGCCGGCCTGGCGGGAGCGGCTGCGGCCGCCACCCCCGGGTTCGACGCCGCCCTGGAGCGCGCCGCCGCCGAGGACAAGCCGCTGGTCCTGGACTTCTACACCGACTGGTGACCCGGCTGCAAGGTGTTCGCCCGTGCGGCGGAGGAAGACCCCACGATCAAGGCCGTCCTGAAGGACGCCATCCTGTACAAGATCGACTGCGAGAAGGGCGAAGGCATCGAGCTGGCCGAGCGCTACGAGGTGCGCGGCTACCCGACCTTCAAGATGGTCGACGCCCGGGGCGTCGAACTGGAACGCTGGATCGGCTACGACGGTCCCGAGGTGTGGGCCACCCTGGTCCGGGCCGGCGTGGCGGACCGACGCTCCCTGGTGACCAAGGGCGAGGCCTACCTGACCGCGCCCACCGCGGTGCTGGCCCGCTCCCTGGGCAACGCCGCGGCCACGACCTACGACTGGCAGGGCGCGGTCGACCACTTCAAGGCCGCCGCCGACCTCGACCCTGCCGGCGCGGACGAGTACGAGGAGAGCATCGTCAGCTACACCTTCTACGGCACCCGGGGCGACGAGCCGGTCTTCGGCCTGGACGACCTGGTCGCCGTGGCGCAGCCGGCCTTCGCCCGCGAGGGCCAGACCGGCCAGGGCCAGCTGATGATCGCCTCCATGGTCACGACCGTGGCCCGGGGCGCCGGCCGGCCCGAGGCCGCCGTGCCTTTCCTGCAGGACGCCATGGCCGCCACCGCCGACGCGACGGACGCCGACCTGCTGCGCTCCCGTGCCCGCCTGGAGGTGGACCACGCCCTGCTGGTCGCGAAGGACCCCGCACGGGCGGTGATCCTCAAGAAGGCCACCCTGCCCGAAGGCTGGCAGGACGACGCCGGCCGCCTGAACAGCTTCGCCTGGTGGTGCTTCGAGAACGAGGTGAACCTCGCCGAGGCCGAGGAACTGGCCCTCAGGGGCGTCGAGCTGGCCGCCGACGACGCCGAGCGGGCCACCATCCTGGACACCGCCGCGGAGATCTGCAGCCTGCGCGGGGACTGCGACGAGGCCATCGCCCGGATCACCCGCGCCATCGGCCTGGACCCGGAGAACGGCTACTACAAGGAACAGCTGGCCAAGTTCGAACAGGCCAAGCAGGACAAGCGCTGCTGACGGAGGCTGGCGCCGGCGCCGGTGCCGCCCCGACCCCGCCGATCCGCAGGCCACGGCAGGCCGGTCCCCCCCCCCCGGGGCGGGGGCCGGCCTGCCTGCGTCCGCAGGTCCTTGCCAGTAAGCGACTTGTTTTATCCCCTTTGTCAAATCATGGCAATTCCTGTATAATTGAGTCAATTCCCCGGCGCCCCACCCGCCAACTGCGCCTGCAGGGCCGGACCGGTCGGGGTCTGTTCGCCACGAGCCGTACGCTCCGTCCCGCGAGGTGCATTGCATGAACCGTCCCGTCCTTCTGACCGGCCTGGCCGTGGCCGCGGCCGCGGTCGCCGTCCTGGCCTTCGTCATCCCCCACCAGGGCGACGCTCCCGAGCCCTGGCTCGCCGCCGAGCAGGCCCGCCTGCAGAAGCAGCTCCTGCACGCCGCCCCCGGCAGCGACCGTGCCTTCAAGGCCCAGATGAAGCTGGACCGGCTGGACGCCTGGCAGGAGGGCCGCCCCCAGGCCGGCTTCCCCGACGAGTTCGCCCGCGTGCTGTGGGAGATGAAGGTGCCGTCCGACCGCACCGCCCCCGAGTACGAGCCGGGCTACGTGGTGCGGGAGCTGGCCAAGGCCAAGCGCACGTCCGTGCGCCCGGAGAAGGCGCTGGTCTGGGACAGCCGCGGCCCGGGCAACGTCGCGGGCCGCGCCCGCGGGATCATCGTCGATCCGGACGATCCGTCGCAGCTGACCTGGTACATCGCCGCCGTGGGCGGCGGCGTGTGGAAGACCGCCGACGGCGGCGCCAACTGGCGCCAGCTCATGGACGAGCTGCCCACCCTGGCGGTGCAGTCGATCGCCATGGACCCCCTGGACCACGACGTGATCTACGCCGGCACCGGCGAGAGCTTCTTCAACATCGACACCATGAACGGCAACGGGATCTTCAAGTCCACCGACCGCAGCGAGACCTGGGCCCCGCTGGCGGCGACCCTGGGCGACCCGCGCTTCAACAACGTGTCGCGCATCATCGTCTCGCCGGACTCGGCGGGCGTGGTGGTGGCCTCGGCCACCACGGGCACCTACAAGGCGGCGCTGTACCCCACCAGCAGCATCTTCCGTTCCCGCGACGGCGGCACCACCTGGACCGAGGTGCACAACGAGACCGGCACCGACTCCTTCGGCGGCCCGCGCATCCTGCAGCTGGTGGCCGACCCCACCGACTTCGACGTGCAGTACGCCACGGTGTTCGGCGCGGGCATCCTCAAGTCCACGGACCACGGCTGGACCTGGTCGTACGTGAACACCGGCATCGCCGACTTCAGCGGCCGCTTCGAGCTGGCCATCTCGCCCGTGAACAGCCAGTACCTCTACGCCTCCGCCCAGGGCGCGTCCCACGCCGAGCTGTGGGTGTCCTGGAACGGCGGCGCCACCTGGAGCGAGACCCTCGAGGGCAGCAGCGAGCCCAACTGGCTGGGCGCCCAGGGCTGGTACGACAACACCATCGTCTGCCATCCGACCGACGCGCGCATCGTCTACGTGGGCGGACCCGAGCTGTGGCAGATCACCCTCGCGAGCGTCGGTTCCACCTCGCGCACCACCACGCGCCTGGCCAGCTACTCGTTCCCCCACCCGGACCACCACGACCTGAAGATCGTGCAGCCCATGGGCGGCGATTGGTTCCTGCTGGGCACCAACGACGGCGGCATCACCCGCACCTCCATCGCCGCCACCGGCTTCACCATGCCCATCGACGGCATGGTCACCACCCAGTTCTACGGCGTGGACAAGCGGCCCGGCG
>JBHEPC010000175.1:0-5600 GCA_046260475.1 Candidatus Krumholzibacteriia bacterium
ACCTGATGGGCGTGGGATTCCCCGACGACATCCTGGCCGCGGTCGCCGCCGGCGTGGACATGTTCGACTGCGTGCTGCCCACGCGCATGGCCCGCACCGGCACCGTGCTGACCCGCGACGGCCGCGTGGTGGTCAAGAACCAGGAGTACGCCGAGGACGAAGGGCCCCTGGACCCGGACTGCGGCTGCCCTGTCTGCCGCCGCCACACAAGGCGGTACCTGCGCCATCTCTTCCAGGCGCGGGAGATCCTGGGCGGCACGCTCGCCACCGTGCACAACCTGCATTTCTACCAGGACCTGATGGCCGGCATCCGGGCGGCCATCGCCGCGGACCGCTACGCCGCCTTCGCCCGCACCGCCGCCGGCCGCTGGGCCGAGGGCGAGCGCCGGCGCCTGGAGGAGGTCCGCCGCCGGGGGGGGTGACCGGTGCGGGGCTTGCCTGCGCCGTCCGGTTGGTGCATCTTGGGAATCGCGAGTTTCGAGACGTCGGGCCCGTCCGCAAAGGCGGCCGGGCCTCGCCCGTGCAAGGAGAGACCCATGCAGACCTTCCTCGCCATGGCCGCACCGCCCGCCGAAGGCGGCGGCGCCGGCGCCGGCCTGATCCAGTTCATGCCCATCATCCTGATCTTCCTCGTGTTCTGGTTCATGATCATCCGGCCGCAGAAGAAGCAGCAGGAACAGCGCAAGATCATGCTCGCGGCCATCAAGCGCGGCGACCGCATCGTCACCAGCGGCGGCCTCTTCGCCACCGTGCGCGACGTCAAGGGCGACCGCGTGGTCGCGACCATCGCCGAGAACGTCAAGGTGGAGATCAGCCTGGCGGCCATCACCGGCGTCATGCCCGAGGAATAGTCCTTGCCCGCCGCGGCGCCGCGCCTGCGCACCTACGGCGACCCGTGCCTGCGCCGGCGGGCGGCGCCGGCGGTGGCGGGCGACCCGGCCACCGGCGCCCTCCTGGAAGCCATGTGGCAGGCGCTGGACACCGGCGGCGGCGTCGGCCTGGCCGCGCCCCAGCTGGGGCGCGACCTGCGCCTGGTGGTGGTGCAGGATCCGCAGCGCCGGCCGCCGCGACGGCTGGAGCTGATCAACCCGCAGGTCGTCCGCACCTTCGGGCCGACGGTGCCCTTCGAGGAGGGTTGCCTCTCGTTCCCGGGGCTCTACGTCAAGGTCCGGCGGCCGCGGGGCATGGAGGTGAGCTACGCGGGCCGCGACGGCCAGGGCCGCACCCTGCGGGACGACGGCCTGGTGGCCCGCATCGTGCAGCACGAGGTCGACCACCTGGACGGCGTGCTGTACATCGACCGGTTGGGCCGCGTGCAGCGCTGGCTGCTGGGACCGCGGCTGCTGTGGCTGCGCCTGCGCGGGCGGCGCGGCCGGGGGGGGACAGGCTGATGCGGATCGTGTTCATGGGCTCGCCCGACTTCGCCGTGCCGTCGCTGGACGCGCTGGTGGAGGCCCGCTTCGACCTGCGCCTGGTGGTGACCCAGCCCGACCGCGGCGCCGGCCGCGGCCGCAAGCTGCTGCCCACGGCGGTCAAGGCCGCCGCGCAGGCCCACGGGCTGCCGGTGCTGGACTTCGGCCCGGGGGACCGCAAGCGCGTGACCGAGGCGGTCCTGGCCGAGCAGCCCGACGCCGTGGTGGTCGTCGCCTTCGGGCACATCCTCAGGGAGCCGCTGCTGTCGGCCCCGCGCTTCGGCTGCATCAACGTCCACGCCAGCCTCCTGCCCCGCTGGCGGGGCGTCTCGCCGGTGCAGTACGCGGTGATGCACGGGGACAGTTGGACCGGCGTGACCATCATGCGCATGGACGAGGGCGTGGACACCGGACCGGTGCTGGCCGAGCGCAGCTGCGCCATCGGCCCCGAGGACACGGCCGGCGAGTTGGTGGACCGCCTGGCGGGCCAGGGCGCCGACCTGCTGATCCACACCCTGCGCCACCTGGCCAACGGCCAGGTCGAGCCGCAGCCCCAGAACGACGAGGGCGCCGTCTACGCCCCCAAGCTGACCCGCTCCCTGTCGGCCCTGCGCTGGGACCGCCACTGCGTGACCGTGCACAACCAGATCCGCGCCCTGGCTCCCTGGCCCGGCACCACCACCTACCTGGGCGAGCAGCTGCTGAAGGTCACCGAGGCGCGCCCCTGCACCATGCGCGCCACGGGCCGCGAGCCGGGCACCGTGCTGGCGAGCGGGGACGAGGGCGTGGTCGTGGCCTGCGGCGAGGGCGCGGTCCTGCTGACGGGCCTGCAGGTGCCGGGCAAGAAGCCCCTGCCGGTGGACGCCTTCCTGCGCGGCTTCGCCATCGTGCCGGGCGACGTGCTGCGTTCATGAGCGCCGATCCGGTCCGCCGGCGCGCCCTGGCGGTGCTGGCCGGGGTGGGGCAGGGCGGCAGCCTGGACCCGCTGCTGGACCGGGCCCTGGCCGACCTGGTCGCCAGCGGCGCCGAGCCCCGCGACCGGGCCTTCCTGGCCGAGCTGGTGCGCGGCACCCTGCAATGGCAGCTGCGCTACGACCACCTGGTCCGCCGCTACGCCCGGCGCAAGCCCCCCACCGACCCGCACCTGCTGGCCCTGCTGCGCCTGTCCCTGCACCAGCTGGTGGCCCTGGACCAGGTGCCTCCGTTCGCGATACTGCATCAGGCGGGCGAGCTGTGCCGCCGGGACCTCTCGCCGCGCCTGGTGGGCTTCGTCAACGGCCTGCTGCAGGCGGCGCGGCGCGAGCTGCGCCCGGACGCGGACACGGACGCCGCCGACCGCGCGGCGCGCCTGCGCGCGGGCTTCGCCGCACTGGCGGAGGGCTCGCCGGCGTGGCTGGCCGCCTGGCACGCCCACCCGCGCTGGCTGGTGGACCGCTGGCTCGCGCGCTTCGGCCAGGACACCGCGGCCGCCCTCTTGGCGGCGAACAACCGGCTGCCGCCGGTGGCCTTCCGGGTCCTCGAGCCGGCGGTGCCGGCGGAGGCGGCCGCGGCCCTGGCCACGGCCGGCTGCCCGGTGGCCGCGGCCCCGGACGACCCGCGTATCCTGGTCTGCGACGCGCGCCCGGACCGCGCGGCCATCGCCGGCGTGCTGGAGCGCCTGCCCCGGCTGCTGGTGCAGGACCCCAACGTGCAGCGGGCCACGGGCTGGCTGTTGGCGGGGCTGCCGGCGCCGGAGGGGCCGGTGCTGGACCTCTGCGCCGCCCCCGGGGGCAAGACCCGGCGCCTGGCCGCGGCCTGGCCGGACGCGCCGCTGCTGGTGGCGGCGGACGCGCGCGTCGGGCGCCTGCCGCTGCTGCGGGACGCGGCCGCCCGCGGCGACGGCTGCCCGGTCGCCCTGGCGGCGGCCGACGGCGCCGCGCCGCCCTTCGCCCCGGGCCGTTTCGCCGTGGTGCTGCTGGACGGGCCGTGCAGCGGCACCGGCGTGCTGCGGCACCACCCGGACGGGCGGCTGCGGCTGCGGCCGGGGGTGCCGGCGGCCAACGGGCGCATCCTGCGCGTGCTGGCGCGGCAGGCGGCGGAACTCCTGCGGCCCGGCGGTGTGCTGCTCTACGCCACCTGCAGCCTCGAGCCCGAGGAGAACGAGCAGGTGCTGGACAGCCTGCCGGCCGGCGGCGTACCCTTGGCCCCGCTGCCGCATCCGGTCGACGGGCTGTGGCGGCGGACCTGGCTGCCCGGCGCGGGCGACGGCGACGGTTTCTTCGCCGCCCGCCTTCGCCGCGAGGCCTGAGCCGCGCCCCCGGGGCGCACACCGAAGGATCCTGCCCGCGTGAAGCTCTGGAAGTTCCTGCTGCTGCTTGGTGCCATGGCCGTGACCGGGGGCGTGGCCGTGCTGTCGGTCAACTTCCTGGTCCTGCCGTCCATCATCCACCACAACGAGGTGGTGGTGATGCCGGACCTGCGCGGCCTGAGCGTGGGCCAGGCCCAGCAGCGGCTGCAGCCCCTGCTGCTGGACCTGGCGGTGGCCCGCCAGCGCCCGCATCCCACGATCCCGGAGGGCATGGTCCTCGACCAGCTGCCGGCGCCCGACGCCAGGGTCCGCGGCGGCCGCACCGTCAGCCTGGTCACCAGCAGCGGGCCGCCGGCCGGCGCGCTGCCCCGGCTGGCGGGCCTGTCCCTGCGCCAGGCCGAGATCACCCTGCAACGGGAGAACTACCGGCTGGGCCGCGTGCTGCGGGTGCGCCGCGAGGGCGTGACCGAACCGGTCGTAGCCTACCAGACCCCGGTGGCCGGCACCGAGACCTACAAGGGCGCCACCGTGGACCTGGTGGTGGCCGAGCCCGGTCCGGCCCAGCTGCTGCGCATGCCCCGTTTGGTGGGAGCGCCCCTGTACCGGGCGCGCCAGGCCGTCGCCGCGGCCGGTTTCGTGCTGGGACCGGTGCGCTACGAGCGCACGGGCAAAGTCCCGCCCAACACGGTCATCGCGCAGGAGCCGCCCGCGGGCGCGCGCATCTCCCGGGGGGATCGCCTTGAACTGGTTGCCTCGTCCCGCTGAGGGCACCGCCTGGGTGGCGCCGTCGCTGCTGGCGGCGGACTTCGCCCATCTGGCCGACGACATCGCGGCGATGACGACCGCGGGCTGCGACCTGCTGCACCTGGACGTGATGGACGCGCACTTCGTGCCGAACCTCACCTTCGGCCCCGCGGTGTGCGCGGCCGTCCGCCGGGTGACGGACCTGCCCCTGGACGCCCACCTGATGATGACCAGCCCCGACCGCTACCTCGAGCCCTTCGCCGCCGCGGGCGTCGACGCCCTGACCATCCACGTGGAGGCCGAGGCGCCTTTGGGCGAGACCCTGCAGCGCATCGGCGACCTGGGGCTGAAGCGGGGGATCTCGCTGAACCCGCGCACGCCCTTGGAGCAGGCCGCGCCCTGGCTGGGGCAGGTGGACCTGGTGCTGGTGATGACGGTGCAGCCGGGCTTCGGCGGGCAGGCCTTCGACCCGGCGGGCGTGGCGAAGATCGCCGAGCTGGCGCGCCGTCGCGCCGCGGGCGAGGGCGAGTTCCTGATCAACGTGGACGGCGGCATCAACGCCGAGACGGGCCGCACCTGCCGCGAGGCGGGGGCGGACATCCTGGTCTCCGGCAGTTGGCTGTTCGGGGCCGAGGACCGCAGGGCGCGCATCGCGTCGCTGCGGGGCGGGGCGGATTGACGGCAGCACGGAAGATGCGCTAGACTCGTCCCGCATCGATCCGCGCCCGGACCGCGACTGGGATGATGCCCATCCGCCTTTGGGGAGACCGCCATGCCGCGCTGCAGTCCTTCCGTCGCGCCCTTCCTGTTCGTGCTCCTGCTCGCCCCTGCCGCCGTGGCCCAGTCGTACTGGGCCGTGGAAAATGGTGCGGTGCTGCGTTACGGCGATCGCCTGATCACGGTCGTAGGCGGCGGCGGTTCGGTCTGCTACACGATGGAATCGGCGCCGGGGTACGGCACGAGCGACTGCTACAATCTGGGCGACTACGCGACGCCGCCGGATCACGAGGAGCTTTGGCTGCTGCACCCCCAACTAGGCCGCGTCGAGGGCCTGCTCTCGTGGGAGGGCATCGTCCCGAACGAGGCCGCCGCCTGGGGCGGGGTCAAGGCTCTCTACCGCTGACGGCCCTACAGCACCACCGCGAATCCCTCGAACT
>JBHEPC010000202.1:0-2957 GCA_046260475.1 Candidatus Krumholzibacteriia bacterium
GGGGCTGTGGCCCGCGTTCTGGCTGCTGGGAGCGGACATCGACCAGGTGGGCTGGCCCGCGTGCGGCGAGATCGACGTCATGGAGTACCGGGGCCAGGAGCCCCGCGTGGTCCACGGCAGCCTGCACGGACCCGGCCACTACGGCGGGGGTGCGGTGACCAGGCGCCATGCCATCGCCCAGGGCGGGTTCCACCTGGGCTTCCACGACTTCGCCATCGAGTGGAACCGTGACGCCATCGCCTGGTTCGTGGACGGCTACGAATTCCAGCGGGTCACGCCGGCCGACCTGCCCGCGGGCTCGACCTGGGTGTACGACCACCCCTTCTTCATCCTGCTGAACGTGGCCGTCGGCGGCCGCTTCGTGGGTTCGCCCGACTCGACGACGGTGTTCCCCCAGACCATGCTGATCGACCACGTGCGGGTGTACGGCGAGTTGGACTAGTCCCGGCAGCGAGGAAAAAGACGGCGGCCCGGTCACGCGACCGGGCCGCCGTCGTGCGTGCGCCGACCGGCGCCTAGATGCTCATGTGCAAATAGGTGCGGATCTCCCACGCGCGGCCCTCGGGCAGGCCGTCGGGGTACCGCTCGCCCATCAGGGGCGCGGGCACGCCTGCGGGGGCGTAGCGGTTGGAGTAGCGGTCCAGGGTGCGCCAGGTGCCGCGCACGCCCAGCCGCGTCTGGGGCAGGCCGAACCAGCGGGGCTCGCCCAGGGTGTAGGAGAGGTCGGCCATCAGCTGCAGGGGGTAGGTCAGGTTGAACTCCCGGTGGTAGTCGTAGGGGCCGAAGTCGTTGACCTTCACGTGGCCCGCAAGGGCCAGCGTCGGCCAGGCGATGCGCGTGTCCGCGCTGAAGCGGTGCAGCAGGCGCGTGTCGTCGCCGTTGGGCTCGGCCGTGCCGTAAACCAGGTGGCTGACCATGCGCGCGCGCGCGGGCAGCCGGTTGACGACACGGCAGCTCACCTCCCACAGGTCGCGGGCCGGCGTGCCGCCCGGGTGGGCGTAGATGGCGCCCTCGGCCGAGACGAACAGGCCGGCGTCGGCGGTCGAGTGGTGGCGGCGCCAGGCGAAGCCGACGCTGGCGGCGAGGTCCGCGTCCTCGCGGGTGTCGTTGTCCCAGCCCCACATCCAGGTGGCGGGCGTGGGGTCGTAGACGAACATCAGCTCGGCGCCGGTGGTCTCGCGGTTGGCGCGCACGGCGAAGGGGTCGTCCAACACGTTGCGCGGCCGGCCGACGGTGCCGGTCAGGTCCGCGCTGTGGGGCATCGGCCCGACGACGGGCTTCTGCCACAGGAGATTCGGTCCCACCTGCCAGTCGCCCAGGCCCACGGCCACGCCGGTCAGGGCATGGACCTGATTGCCCGAGCCGCTGTCCTTCAGGCCCCAGCCGGTGTAGGTGGGGATGGCCGTCGGCCCCGCTTCGGCCACCAGGCCCATGTAGGCGCCCTGGCCGTACCAGTTCCAGCGGCCCCGCTGCCAGGTCAGCTTGCCCTTGAGGCCGAAGGTGTCCTCGTCGGTGATCTCGTCCTGGCGCACGTCGCCCGGCGCGAACGGGGTGCCCCGGTCCGGCGAATCGTCGCCGATCAGCTGGAAGGTCTCGCCCACGCGGGGCTGGCCCGACCACAGCACGCCGCCCTCGAAACCGAAGGGCCCCAGGCGGGTCTGGGCCTGCAGCGAGGCCTTGCGCGTGGTGCGGACGGGGATGGCGAACGAGCTGGTCGTGGTCGAGGTCTGCTGGGCGAAGTCCTCCTGGAAGATGCCGGTCCAGTTGATGCCGCCCACCTGCCGCTGGTACTTCGCCATGATGGCCGGGTTGGCGCCCCACCACAGCTGCGGACCGAAGGCCAGGGTCAGGCCCTGCAGGTCCTTCTTGCCCGCGACCTGGAAGCCGACGGGAGCCTCGCCGTTGTAGATGTCCACGTTCTCGCCGTAGTAGGCGTCGCGGTACAGGCCGAAGAAGTCGCCCTCGTACTGCCAGTGCAGGTGGCCGGTGCGGTAGAAGCCGTCCAGCTGGAACCAGCGATCGTCCCAGGTGAGGGCGGCCTGGTAGACCTTCACCCGCTCCGGCGACTCCAGTTCCACCGCATCGTCGTTGCTGTCCGTGACGGTGCGGGGGCGACCGCGGTTCTCGTAGAAGATCTCGTCGATGGGGTTGGCGGGCACCCGGCCCAGCACGTTCACCGACATGGTGCCCACCAGGGCGTCGCTGGGCTTGGCCTCCACGTCCACGTAGAAGGACTGCCCGTGGTCGAAGCCGCGGAACGCGGGGTACCCGGCCTGGGGCGCCTCGAGCTCGGGCGTGGTGACGTTCTCGCCGCCGGTGCTGAAGGTCTCGAACTCCATGCGCAGGCCCGAGACGCGCACGCGGCCCAGCACGTCCGTCCGCAGGGCGGCCGCATCGCCGCGGGCGTCCAGCACCGCGCCCATGGTGGTCAGGCTGCCGAAGTGGCGCCGGATGGCCGCCAGGTCGGTGCCCTTGCCGTAGGGGTCCAGGCGGAAGGCGTCGCGCAGGGCGTAGTAGGCGGCGCGGGGGTACACGTCGTACAGGCCGCTGGCGTCGGGGTAACCCTTGGCGGTGATGCCCCACCACTCCTCGTTCATGTTGTTGTCGCCCTCGCGGTAGTCCTCGGGGTAGCCGGCGTTGGGCCAGGAGGCGTTGGTGTCGTGGATCTCCAGGCGCTCCTCCTGCTTGTACTTCCACCAGCCGTCGCTCCACTGGAAGGTCAGGCCGCCGATGGCGTTGCCGACCCCGCCCTTGCCCGCGGACTGCTCGAAGATCTCCTGCCACTGGCCCAGCAGGTAGCGGGCCTGGGTGGCCTGGTCCTCGCGCATGCTGATGGCGTTGAAGGCGTCGGCGCCGAACTCGGTGAACATGGTGGGCACGCCCAGTTTGTCCCGGACCACCTGGTAGAAGTCCCGGGCCGAGATGCCGCGGTAGACGTTCGAGCCCAGCACGTCCAG
>JBHEPC010000209.1:0-3568 GCA_046260475.1 Candidatus Krumholzibacteriia bacterium
GTGCTGGACCTGGCGGCCGGCGGGAGCGCCTGATGGGCGCGGGGCAGGCCCTGAAGCTGGCCTGCGCACCGCCGCTGTGGCGCCTGCTGCGGCGCACGGTGCGTCTGGTGCCGCCGGCGCCGCCGCCCGGCGCCGGTCCGCGCATCTTCGCCTGCCTGCACCGCGACATCCTGCCGGCGATCCTCCACGTGCGCTCCTGCCGCCCGGTGCTGATGGTCAGCAGCAGCCCCGACGGCGACATCCTGGTGCGCACCCTCGGCGAGGACGAGTTCGGCTTCGTGCGCGGCTCGGGCGAGGAGCACGGCAGCCGCGCCTTCCTGTCCCTGTGCCGGCTGGTGGACGAAGGACGCAGCGCCGGACTGGCGGTGGACGGCCCCAAGGGGCCCTACGGGATCGTGCGGGACGGCGTCCTGCACCTGGCCCGGCGCACGGGCGCGCCCATCGTGCCCCTGCGGGCCGAGGCCCGCGGGGCCCTGGTGCTGCGGACCTGGGACCGCACCGTCGTGCCCCTGCCCGGGGGCCGGGTGACGGTGACGGCCGGGCAGCCCCTGGCGTTGGCACGGGACGCGGACGACGCCGCGCTGGCGGGCGTCCGCTCCCGGCTGGAGGCCTTCTTCGGCGTCGCGGGGGGAGAACCATGAAGGTGATCGACCTGCGGCCGTGGCCCGTGCGGGCCTGGGAGCGCCTGGGGCGCACCGACCGGGACGACGGCGGGCCGGCAGGCCGGCTGGCCGCCCGGGCGGCCGACGCCATGGCCCGCCGCCGGGCCGGCGGGCGCGGCGCGCCACCCCCGGGCCTGGCGGTGGTCTCGGTGGGGAACCTGGCCTTCGGCGGCACCGGCAAGACCCCCGTGGTGGCGGCCCTGGCCCGGGACCTGGCGGCGGCCGGGCGGCGCGGCGCCGTGCTGACGCGCGGCTACGGCTCGCGCCTGTCCGGCCTGACGGAGGTGGCGCCCGGCGATCCGCGGGCCGGGGACGAGGCGCGGCTGCTGGCTACGCGCCTGGCGCCCCTGGGCTGGCCCGTGTTCCAGGCGCGGCGCCGGGGGGCCGCCCTGGCGCAGCTGGCGTCGCGGCTGCCTCGGGGCAGCGTGGTGATCCTCGAGGACGGCCACCAGACGGCCGGGGCCGGCCGGCACCTGGACGTGCTCATCCTCGACCGCTGGTCGGTCGCGGCGGACTTGGCGGATCCCGTCCTGATGCCGGCCACCGGCCCGGTGGTGCCCCTGGGACCGTGGCGTGAGTCGGCCGCGGGGGCGTTCCGGGCCGCGGTCTGGCTGGTGGAGGCGGAACGGCCCCCGACCGCCGGCGCCGGCGGCCGGGCGGTGGCCGGGTTCGTCCGCGAGCTGGTGGTGGCCGCCCCGGACGGGGGGCCGGTGGCGGTGCCTGGGGCCGGGTGGGCGGCCCTCTCGGGGTTGGCACGGCCGGCGGGGTTCGAGCAGGGGGCGCAGGCCGAACTGGGCACGGCGCCGGTCCTGTGCCTGCGCTGTGCCGACCATGCCCGCTACGCGGAGCGGCTGCTGGCCAGGGTCACGGCTATCCTGCGGCGGGCGGGGCGGCCGCTGGCGGTGACGACCCAGAAGGACTGGGTGAAGCTGGAGACGATCTGGCCGGCGGACCTGCCGGTGGCGGTCGCACGCCTGGACGTGCGCTGGACTGGCGGACGGGCGCTCCCCGACCTGGTCGGGGAGCGCCTGGATGACGCGACCGGGAGCGGGCGCTAGTTGCGACTGAGGGCGAAGGTGAAGCTCACACCCAGACCCGCCGGGACGATCACCTCGTGCTCGTCGCCGCTGGCATGGCCGATGAACTGCATCTCCAGGTACGCCGTGAAGTCCTGGCTCAGGGTCCAGGGCGTGCCCAGGACGGCGCCGATGCCTTCCTTGATCACGCGGTCGGCGACCATCAGGGACGAGCCGGCATCGTCGCCGACGGGGACCTGCACGAAGAACGGCACGTTCTCTACGTTGAACTGGCTGAGGTCCAGACCCGCCGGCACGTTGGCGCCCGGGTGCCAGACCAGGTTGTAGCCGGTGATGACGAACGAGCTGTAGGCGCCGTCCGTGGGGATGGTCATCGACTGGTTGTAGGGCCGGGCGTGGAAGACCACCGGCACCGAATCGAGCGTGTAGTACACGTCGGTCTCGTCCTGCTCCTGGTACGCGGCGACCAGCGGGTTGCCGGCGTTGACGGTCACCACTTCCAGCACGATCCGCTGCCGCTCGCTCGAGTCCCCGCTGCAGCCGCCCAGCAGGGCGACGAGCAGGACCAGGGGGGCCACGGCCTTCAAGACTCGGGTATTCACTGTAGGATCCTCCCGGTGGACAGACATCCGTGGGAAAGCTATATGTTCCCGTAGACTCTTAGGTTTTCGCCGGATTCCGCTCCGGCTTTAGCCCGAATCGCCGCCGACCGGGGCCGGCCTCGCCGCCGCCGTCCCGTCCCGCCGGCCGGGAGTGGCCGATGGCCTCGCTGCCCGTTGCCGACCCGATCAGAAGCCGTTGCCTGGTCATAGGATCCGGCATCGCCGGGCTGCAGTTCGCGCTCCTGGCCGCGGCCCGGGGGACCGTGCGCATCGTCACCAAGAAGGAAAGCAGCGAGTCCAACACGAACTACGCCCAGGGCGGCATCGCCGCGGCGGTCTCGCCCCTGGACGACTTCGACCTGCACGTGCGCGACACCCTCGACGCGGGCGACGGCCTGTGCGACGAGGCGGTGGTGCGGCGGATGGTGGAGCAGGGCCCGGCCCTGATCGAGCGGCTGCTTGGCTACGGCGTGGACTTCAGCCGCGAGGACGACGGCGACGGCAGCGGCTTCGCCCTCGGGCGCGAGGGCGGCCACTCGCGCCGCCGGGTGCTGCACTGCCGCGACCTCACCGGCCGCGAGATCGAGTCCCGCCTGCTGGACGCGTGCCTGGCCCACCCGGCCGTCACCATCGAAGAGGACCACATGGGCCTGGACCTGCTGCGCGGCGCTGACGTCGGCCTGGGCGGCGACGCCGCCGCGCGGGTGGTGGGAGCGGTGGTGCTGGACCGCCACACCAGCGTTCGCCGGGTCTACCTGGCCGACGCGGTGGTGCTGGCCACCGGCGGCTGCGGCAAGGTCTACCGCTACACCAGCAACCCGGACATCGCCACCGGGGACGGCCTGGCCATGGCCTTCCGCGCCGGCGCCGAGCTGCGCAACCTGGAGTTCGTGCAGTTCCATCCCACCTGCCTGTACCACCCGGAGGCCAAGAGCTTCCTCATCAGCGAGGCCGTGCGGGGCGAGGGCGCGGTGCTGATCAACCGTCGCGGCGAGCGCTTCATGGCCCGCTACCATCCCCTGGCGGACCTGGCGCCCCGCGACGTGGTCGCCCGCTCCATCGACCACGAACTGAAGACCAGCGGCGATCCCTGCGCGTTCCTGGACCTGCGCCACCTGGACCGGGCCCGGGTCCAGGAGCGCTTCCCGAACCTGGTGCGCACCTGCGCCGGCTTCGGCATCGACATGGCGGGCGAACCGGTGCCGGTGGTGCCGGCGGCCCACTACATGTGCGGAGGAGTGGCAACCGATCTGAATGGCAAAACAGA
>JBHEPC010000228.1:0-8182 GCA_046260475.1 Candidatus Krumholzibacteriia bacterium
CCCCGCCGTGTCCGCGGCCTGGATCTGGTCGGCCCAGCGGCGGTCCTCCACGTCGATGCCCTCCAGGGGCTCGAGGCGCCGCCGCCACACATCGCCGCGACGAGCCAACCGGCCGAGACAATGGTTGCGTGCCACTGCGTAGACCCAGGTCGAAAAGCGCGCGCGGCCGCCGAAACCGCCGATGCGGGTGAAGACCTTGATGAAGATCTCCTGGGTCAGGTCCACGGCCTCGTCCTCGTCGTGGGCGTAGCCGTGGCACCACAGGTAGACCCGCCGCCGGTAGCGCACGTACAGTTCGGCGTACGCCTCCTCGTCGCCGCCGGCGGCCGCCGCGGCAGCCAGTTTCTCATCCGACCAGGCCTGGAGGTCGCGGCTCATCCCCTTGGACTCCCGTCGCCGTCGTCGTGACACAGGATCCTCGCCCGTCATCCTATCAGGTCGGGCGGCGATGCCGGGCGATCGCGGCCGCGGCGATCACAAGCAGCACCCCTGCCGCGACCGCCGACACCCCGCGTCTTGCCCGGGCGGGTGGTGGGCCGCAGAGGGTGACCGCGTCGCCGACCAGCACGAAATCGGCCCATGCCGCGCGGGCGGTCGGCTCGGCGACGGCCGCGGCAAGCTGGGCCCGGCGCAGGGCGTCGGCCGCGGTGCCGCCCGTGCGCAGGTGCCCGTAGAAATCGAGCATGAACCGCCGCGCGTAGGCGTCGCCCACGTCGGTTTGCGCGGCCAGCACGCAGGTCGCGCCCGCAAACAGGAACGCCTGGGTCAGGCCGGTCACGCCCTCGCCCACGGCGAGCACCCCCCGGGCCGATCGGCAGGAGGACAGGGTGACCAGCGACGTCCCGAGAGTGAGGGAGGCCACCTCGGACCACTGCAGCAGGCCATCCTCACCGCCGTCTCCGCGCCCCAGCAGCACGAACGAGCGCCGCACGTCGCGGTCGTCGGCGTCCCCGTGGACCGCCAGGTGCAGGATGCCGGTCCGGTCCAGGGGCGCGGCGACCAGCGCCTGCTCGGACGCCGCCCCGCCGGCCAGGACGATCGCGCCAGGGAACAGGGCCGCGACCTCCTGGGCTTCCCGGTCGGCCTGCGCCAGCGGCGCGAAAGGCCGGTCCCGCCAGGGATGCAGCCTCGCTTCGGTATCCGGTCCGCCGTACCCCACGGCCACCAGGGGGACCGTCGGCCGCGGCCCCTCGGTCCGCCTGTGGCTTTCCCGGCGGCGCAGGGTTGCCAGGGTCTGCAGCGACGGCGCGATGAAGCTGCGGCAGCGGACGGCCAGCACGGAGGCCGAGTCGGCCAGGGCGGCGAAAGGCAGCCGGTGCAGGAGCCCGTCCGGTACGATGATCAGCATATCGGGGGCAGGAGCACCCGCCAGCGCCGGCGCCAAGAGCACGTCGTGCAGCCGCCGGGCGGCCGTAGCCAAGGCGTCCGGCGACGCCGAGGGCATCTCCCGTAGCGCCAGGTACCGGCGCACGAGCGTCTCGATCCGATCCCGGGCGGGCAGGGCGTGGACCGCCACACGGCCGTCGGCCAGGTGAAAGAGCCACGAATCCTCGCTCCCCAGGAAGTAGGCCAGCACCTGCTCGCCGGGGCGGGGAATGCGCAGCAGTTCGGCCGGATCCGGCGGCGCGGAAAGGAAAGCCGACGGCCTGGCGTCGGCGGCGGCCTGCAGCCCGGCGACCTGGACGCGAGCCTCCAGCGTCGCCACGCGCCGCCGCAGGTCCGCCCGCGCCGAGTCCGGCAGGTCGGTATCCTGGAGGCGGTCCTGGCAGTGCCCGATGGCGGCCAGCAGTCCCCGCGTGGTCTCGTCCAACGGCATCGGGCCGCCGCCGGCCTGGGCGGTGCGCAGGCGCTCAGCGAGGATCCGGGCCCGCGAACGCTCGGCGTAGGCCAGCGCCAAGGCCAGGTCGCCCGGGGCGCCCCGGGCCGCCAGCAGGGCGATCATCCGTTCGTACGGCACCAGGGCCGGCCGCAGCATGTGGCGGCGCAGGTCGTCGCTGCCCGCGTTGCGGCGCAGGGACTCGATCACGTCGATCGCCTGAGCCTGGGCCGCGAGGGCCCTGGCGGTATCGCCGACCGCCAGGTGCAGGATGCCCAGTTCGGTCAGGCAAACCCATTCCCTTTCGGGCAACCCGCCTTCCTCCGCCCACTCCAGGGCGGCGCGGGCCAGGCCGAGGGCGACCCGGGGATCGTCGGCGCAGCGGGCCTGGGTCAGGCGAGTGCGGGAACGCAGCACCGCCGGGCCGCTGGGCCACAGGCGCGACTCGGCCTCTGCCAGGTGCCCGCGCGCGCTCGCGCGGTCGCCGGCGGCCAGGCACTGTTCGGCCAACTCGACCAGGGCCCACACCACCGCATTGCTGTCCTGCCAGCGGCGGGCGATGGCCAGGCCCTCCTCGCAGTAGCGCCGCGCGCGATCGGGCTGACCCGCGGCGGCGCAGACGGCCGCCAGGCCGGTGACGGCCCCCTGCATCAGCTCCTCCAGCCCGAACTCCCGGGCCACGGCGACCGCCACCTCGTATTCGGCCACGGCCCGATCCCAGTCCCCCAGCTTGAAGTGGATGTCGGCCAAGGCCACGCGCGCCGCGCCGACGCCCTCGTGGTCGCCAAGCTCCTGGCAGATCTCCCGGGCGACCAGGTTGTGGAGCATGGCCTCGCGGTAGTTGCCGCGCAGGACCTCCAGCAGGCCGAGGGAGTGGCGGCACCAGGCCACGCTCATGCGGTCACCCAGGGTCTCGTTCACGGCGATGGCCCGGAGGTAGTACGACTCGGCCTGGTCCAGGTGCCCCAGGCGGTGGTTGGTCAGGGCAAGGCCCGCGAGCACCCAATTGAGCATCTGCGGGCTGGCCAGGGTATCGGTCAGGGCCAAGGCGCGCTCGTAATGTCCGCCGGCCTCGGCGTACCCTCCGGCCATCATCAGGTTGTAGCCCAGCCACTGGCGCGCGCCCAGCTCGCCGTTGCGATCCCCGACGGCGGCGAAGGCACGGCAGGCTGCGCGGAACCTGCCGACAGCACCGTCGCGATCGCCGCGTCCTTCGGCCAAGGCGCCCAGTCCGGATTGGATCCGGCCCAGCATGCGTACGCGCCCGCAACCGTGGACCAGGTCCTGCGCCCGGAGCAGATGGGCCTCGGCCGCCGCGAAGTCCCGGGCCTGGGTCTCGTCGTAGGCCAGGTTGAGCAGGATCTTCGCTTCCCGCGCGCGATCGCCCAGGTGGACCGCCAGGTCCAGCGCCGCCGCGTAGTGGCGCCGCGAGTCCTCCAGCCGCCGCTGGCGCGAGGCCGTCGCGCCGCAGCCGTTGAGGGCGTCGCAGGCCTCGGTCGTCAAGCCGGCGACGTCGGCCGCGACGGCCGCCACCGCGTAGAGACTGTCCGCGATCCCGTAGCGGCCGGCCAGGTAGGCTACACCGGCCGCGCGGACCGCGACGGCAAGGTCCGTCCGCACCATCGCGGCCGCGGGCAAGCGCGACCTCAGCGCAGCCAGGCCGTCCAGGACGGTGTCGGCGGTGGCGAAGCGGTGATCCTGCAGCGCGCAGTCCGCGGCTTCGAGCAAAGCCGCCGCCGCGCCCGGAGGATCGGTCGGCGCTGCGGCGTCGGCCGCCAGCCTGAAGGCTGCGCAAGCGCCGGCCAGGTCACCGCGTTCCCGGGCCTCGAGACCCTCCTGAAAGAGCGCGAGCCCCGTCGGCCCGCCGCCGGACGGCAGCGGGGGCGGCGGCAGACACCGGCGGCGGCGGGCCTCGGCCAAGGCGCGGCGGGCCGCGCAACCGCCGCCGGTTTCGCTGAACGAGACCTGCAGCAGCGAATCGGCGGCGGCGTTGCGCCCGGCATCGAGCAGCGTCCAGACCTGCTCCAGGCGGAGGTCCGCATCGGCGCCCGCGCCGGCGTGCGTCAGGGTGACGACCAGGAGGGCGGTCGCAAGGGTCGGCATGGGAACAGCATAGCATACGGAGCGGCGGGATGACGGACCGTCGCCCCTGCCCTGGTGATTTTCCTGTGTCACCGGAGCCGGATCGACGGTCTGACCCTTTGTATCCACTCCGGCGGCGCCGCGAGCCTGCCGCCGGTCGCCGTCGCCGACGGCCTGAAGCGCACCGGTCCCCGGGGGAGGTCCGTTCCCATGTCCGTTCGAATTTTCCGCGCAGCCCATGTCCGCCTGGTTTCCAGCCTTGGCGCCGTGGCGTTCGTCGTCGCGAGCGCTTTGTTCCTGGTGCCCGCGGCGCCCACGCCGCCCATTGCCCGGCTGCCGGCGGTCGTGGACGCGGCCTGGTGGGATCGGGTCCAGACCGACCTCACGGCCCGCGAGTATCATGCCGGTCCCCTGGGCGACGGATGGGAGGCCCCCAACCGCCTCCACGGCCTGCGCTCGGTGTACCGGCCGGACGGCGTGGAGGTCCTGCCCCGCGACGGGCTTGCGGCCTGGCGCTGGACCTGGTCCCTGGCGGCCTGGGGCCGCGACGGTCGCCTGACGCCGGTCGCAGCGGTCCCGCCCGAGGCCGACGGCGCCCGGGTCACCTTCCGCCGGCCCGGCCTGGACGAGTGGTACGTGAATGGCCCCGCCGGTCTTGAACAGGGCTTCACCGTGACCTCCCGGCCCGCCGGCGACGGGTGGCTCGCGATCGCCGGCACCGTCGGCGGCGACCTGGAGGCCCGCGGGGACAGCCGGGGGCTGCGCTTCAGCGGGCCCGAAGGTGCCGCCGTGCTCGATTACGGCGCACTGCACGCCCAGGACGCGGCCGGCCGCGAGTTGGCGACCGCAATTGCGTGGGAGGCCGGGACACTCACCCTGCGCGTCGAGGATCGGGGCGCTGCCTACCCCGTGACGATCGACCCCATCCTGACCTCGCCGTCCTGGAGCGAGGAAGGAGACAAGTACGGAGCCGAGTTCGGCTGGTCCATAGCCCCGGCCGGGGACGTCAACGGCGACGGCTACGGCGATATCGTCGTCGGCTCGCCCTACTACTCGGAGACGGGCTATCTGGTCACCGGCAAGGCCTGGGTGTACGCAGGCTCGGCGACCGGACTGGCGAGCGAGCCCCTGTGGGAGGACCTGGGTGAGCGCGACGGCTGCCGCTTCGGCTACAGCGTGGCCGGCGCGGGGGACGTCAACGGCGACGGGTACGGCGACATCATCATCGGGGCACCCCTGTACAACGAGGGTCTGTACCAGGACGGCCGGGCCTACGTCTACCACGGTGGACCGGACGGCTTGGCGGCGGATCCCGACTGGGCGGACAACGCGGGAACCCACGAGACGAGCTTCTACTTCGGCTGGTCCGTCGCGACGGCCGGCGACGTCAACGGGGACGGCTACGACGACGTGCTGATCGGCGACCCGTGGACGAGCGGCGGCAGCGGCCGCGGGCGGCTGACGGTCTTCCAGGGTGGGCCCGGCGGCCTCGGAACCCGGGAGGACTGGTACGCCAACGGCGTCATCGGCAGCAGCCACCTCGGCCACTCGGTCTCGACCGCGGGCGACATCGACGGCGACGGCTACGATGACATCGTCGCCGGCGCTCCGTACTACCAGAGCACCGGCAACGCCCTGGAGGGCGCGATCTACGTCTACCGCGGCGGGCCCGACGGGCTGCTGGACACGGCGCAGATCATCGATTCGGACCTCGACTACCTGCAGATGGGCTGGTCGGTGTCCCTGGCCGGCGACGTCAACGGCGACGGCTACGCGGACGTGCTGGTAGGCTGCCCCACCGACAACGACTACTGCACCGAGCCGTCGCGGATCCTGCTGTTCCGCGGCACCGCCTCCGGCCTGGACGAAACCCCGGCCTGGACCTGGGGCACGCATCTGGACGATCCCAGCCTGGGCTGGGACCTGGCCACCGCCGGCGACGTCAACGGCGACGGCTACGCCGACATCCTGATGGGTCGCCGCGGGTACGGCGACGACGAAGGGCAGATCATGCTCTTCTACGGCAACTTCGACGGGCCGGGCACGACCTACGACTGGATGGTCACCGGCGCCCAATCCGGCGCCCGATTCGGCCGCGTCGCCACCGCCGGCGACGTGGACGGCAACGGCTTCAGCGACGTGCTGGGCGGTGCGCCCAAGTTCGACGGCGCCAGCACCGACATCGGCCTGGTTTCGTGCTGGCACGGCGAACCGCAGGGGTTGCGCCGCGTCCCCGGTTGGGTGACCGAAAGCAACCAGCACGGCGCCCTGTACGGCGCCAGCGTGGCGGCCGCAGGCGACGTCAATGGCGACGGGATCGACGATCTGCTGGTCGGCGCGCCCTACTTCGACAACGGCCAGGTCGATGAGGGGGCTTTGTTCCTGTACCTGGGCGCCCACCTGGGCCCGGGGGCCGTGCCGCTCTGGTGGGCGGAGAGCAACCAGGCCAACGCGCTCTTCGGCTGGTCGGTCGCCTCCGCCGGCGACGTCAACGGCGACGGCCTGGCCGACATCCTGGTCGGCGCTCCCAGGTACGCACGGGACGCAGGCAGCGACGGCGCCGTCTTCCTCTGGCACAGCGCCCTGGGCGGCGGGCCCTACGGCGACCCGGCCAATGCCACCTGGCAGTACCATGCCGGGCAGACAGGCTCGGACCTGGGCGCGTCGGTGGCGTCGGCCGGCGACGTCAACGGCGACGGCTTCGCCGACATCATCGTCGGCGCACCCAACTATGACCGGGGCACCACGGACGAGGGCGCCGCCCTGGTCTTCCACGGCTCGGCCGCCGGATTGCCCGGTGACCCGGATTGGCTCCGGGACACGGGACGCGCGGACACCGAGTTCGGCTACAGCGTGGCCTCGGCCGGCGACTTCAACGGCGACGGCTACAGCGACGTGATCGTCGGCGCACCCCACTACGACCACCCGAGCGACCGGGAGGGGCTGGTGTTCGTGTACGTAGGCTCGGCAAACGGGCTGCAGACGGACGCACCCTGGTGGTACGCCCAGAGCGACCAGGCTGGAGCCCAGCTGGGATTCTCCGCGGCCACGGCGGGCGACCTCAACGGCGACGGCTGTGCCGATATCGTCGTGGGCGCACCCTATTACGACGGCCTGTTCACCGACGAAGGCCTGGTCCTGGTGTGGTACGGCAGCACCGAGCGCCCGGTCGCGGGCACCTTGGCCAATGCCGACTGGTCGGTGGTCTACGAGGCGCCGACGGCCAACCTCGGCTGGTCCGTCGGCACCGCCGGCGATGTCGACGCCGACGGCTACTGCGATCTCGTGGTCGGCGCCCCGGGAGTCAACTACAGCGGGCTGACCGACTCGGGCATGGCCCAACTCTTCCTGGGTTCGGCCGCCGGCCTGGCCGGCATCTACAACGACTGGTTCGACGGCGGGTCGACGGTGCTGGCCCTGTACGGCTCGTCCGTGTGCGGCGCCGGCGACCTCAACGGCGACGGCTTCGACGACGTCGCCGTCGGCGCACCCGGACACTCGGCCGGCCAGGACGCCGAAGGACGCGTCTACCTCTACTGGGGCGGCAACCACCGCGGCATGTCCCGCGCGCCGCGCATGTGGCACCAGGACCTCGCCACACGGCTGGCGCCCCTGGGCATGGCCTCTTCGCCGACGGCCTTCGGTCTGGGCGCCCGGGGCCGCAGTGCGGCCGGCCGGGAGGATGTGCGTCTGGAGTGCGAGGTTAAGCCCTACACTTGGCCCTACGACGGCTCGAACGTGGTGACGGGACCGTGGACCGACAGCGGCGCGCCGGCCGGCGCGGCCGGCAGCGCCACCGAACTGGCCGCGGCGGTCGAGGGTCTCCCGAGCGGCGCTCTCGTGCGCTGGCGTCTGCGCATAGCCTCCGCCAACGTCCACTTCCCGCATACGCCTTGGCTGAGCCCGGGCCGCAACGGCGCAGCGGAGTGGGATCTGCGCCTGGCCGGCGGCATCAGCGGCGTGGATCAGGGTCCGCCGATGGCCGCGTCGGGGCTTGCCTGCGCACCGAATCCGTGCAATCCGGCCGCCACGTTCAGCTGGTCCCTGACCCGGGGCGGGATGGTCAAACTGCGGCTCTACGACCTGCGGGGGCGCCTGGTGCGGGTCCTGGTGGACGAGGCCCGGGCAGCGGGCTCCCAGTCCGCCTTCTGGGACGGCCGGGACGGGACAGGCCGTCCGCTGGCCTCGGGCCTCTATCTGGCGCGTCTGGACGGCCCCGGGGTGCGGGAGCGGACCAAGGTGATGCTGGCGAAGTAGGACGCCGGGGAATGGAGGGACCGGCGG
>JBHEPC010000246.1:0-4093 GCA_046260475.1 Candidatus Krumholzibacteriia bacterium
GCTGCGGCTGCGGCGGCGGCGACTGCGACGGCCACGGACGGCGCGGCGCCTGGCGCGGCCACCACGGCGGCGGCCCGCGTAGCGACGGCTGAGCAGGACCATGGCGTGCCCCGGCAGGACGGTAACCGGTGACCCGGAACGAGACGGACGACGCCCTGATGGCGCGCACGGCACGGGGCGAGGAGGCGGCCTTCCGCCTCCTCGTCCAGCGCTGGGAAGCGCAGGTCCGCGCCTTCCTGGTCTCCATGCTGGGCTCGCCGGAGGAGGCGGAGGACCTGGCCCAGGAGACCTTCGTCAAGATCTTCGCCCAGGCGGGCCGCTACCGGGGCGAGGGGCTGTTCAAGAGCTGGCTCTTCCGCATCGCCGGCAACCTGGCCCGCAGCCGCCTGCGGCGGCGGAAGATCCTGCGCTGGGTGAGCTTCGACCCCGCCGCGCACGACGTCCGGGACGAGGGCCCGGCGCCGGACGGCGCCCTGGTCGAGCGCGAACGGACGCAGGCGGTGCGCGCCGCGGTGGCCGCCCTGCCGGAGCGGCAGCGCCAGGCGCTGACCCTGCACCGCTACCAGGGCTTGAAGTACAGGGAGATCGCCGCGGCCATGGACACCACGGTGCCCGGGGTCGAGTCGCTGATCCAGCGGGCGCTGGCCTCCCTGCGCACCGACCTGGCCGGAAAGGTGGACTGAGATGCCGCACGTGAACGATCGCCTGGCGCGCTGGTTGGGCGGGGAGCTGGACGAGGCCGCAAGCGCCGTCGTCGCCTCCCACCTGGCCGCCTGCGCCGACTGCCGGCGCGAGGCCGATGCGCTGCGTGCGGTGTGGCAGGCCCTGGACGCCGCGGCGCCGCAGCCCGCGGCCGGCAGCGTGTGGCCGGCGGTGCAGGCCCGCACCCGCCGGCAGGGCCGCGGCTGGTTCTTCGCCGGCCGCCCGGCGGCTCAGGGCGCCCTGGCAGCGGCCGCGGTGGCCTGCGGCCTGGTGGCGGCGGTCCTGCTGCCGACCCGGAACGAGGCGACGGCCGCCGACACCACCCTGTGGGCCGAGGCCAGCCGCGTCCTGGACGACGAGTCCACCGGCACCCTGGAGATCTGGCTCGAGCCCGGCGCGGAGGCCCAGCGATGAGGCGCCTGCTGCTGCTTGTGCTGCTGGTGTCCCTGGGCCTGAACGCGGGCCTGGCCTGGCGGTTGCTGCGGGACGACCCGGCCCCGGCGCGGCCGGAGTCCGCCCACGAGGGCCGCTTCCGGCCCGCCCCGGGCGACACCCAGGCCTGGCGCGAGCGCATGGACCACCGCCTGCGCCGGCTGACCGAGCGGCTGGACCTGGACCAGGAGCAGCAGGAGGCGTTCGGGGGCCACCGCGCCCGGGTCGAGGGCGAGCTCCGCGCCCAGGCCCAGCTGGTGCAGGCGGCGCGGGCGGCCCTGCGCCAGGAGGCCCGGCGCGAGCCGCCGCAGCCGGCCGCGGTGTCCGCGGCCCTGGCCGCGGTCGGCCGGGCCGAGGCGGGCCTCGACTCCCTGGTCGCGGCAAACCTGCGGACCGAGCTGGAACTGCTGCGCCCGGACCAGCAGGCAAGGCTGCTGCGCATGCTGCCCTTCGAGCGCCTGGGTTCCCGGGGCGGCTTCGGCCCCGGCCGCGGCGACGGGCCCGCCGACCGGCACGGTCGCCGCCATGCCCCGGCCGCGGCACCTGCGCCGCCGGACTCCGGGGAATAATCGGGTTGACAGCGCTGGCGCCGGTTTCTTATCTATTACAGGCGATTCGGCGGTCCGTCCGCCGCAGGTCCCGTGTCCGCCGGATCCGCCGGATCCGCCGGACGCGGATCGCGCCGACCGTCCCCACCTCGTCACGGTCCATGTCACGGTTCATTCCGTTCCGCGCCCGAGTGCCGCAAGCCCCCAGGGGGATTCATCCGATGACCAGAGCGCGCTTCACCCTGCCCGTCGGCCTGCTGGCCGGTCTGGTGCTCCTGGCCGCCTTCGCCGGCTGCCGCTCGGCCCACACCACCAGCGCCATCCTCTACATCGACGAGCAGAACTACGACAAGGCGGTCGCCGTCATCCACGAGGGCTTCCAGTACAGCGACAACGAGCCCGACGCCTACTTCTACCTGGGCGAGGCCTACAGCCACCTGGGCGAGGACGCGGTCCAGGAGGACGACTTCAGCGAGGCCAAGAAGAACTACGAACTGGCCTACGAGGCCTACACGAAGGCCCTGGAGCTGGACCGCGAGAACTACGGCGAGCAGGTCGAGAACTCGCTGCGCTACAACTACAACAACCGCCTCAGCGACGCCAAGCGCGACTGGGACGACGGCTACTACGAACAGGCCGAGGGCCACCTGCGCCTGGCCTACGCCGCCCTGCCGGACTCCACGACGCCGATCAAGAGCATCGCCCGCATGAAGATGCAGATGTCGGCGCAGGACAGCCTGGCCGTCGGCAAGGACGAGCTGCTGACCGAGGCCCTGACCCTGCTGGACGAGGTGCTGGCCAAGGATCCGGACGCCTACGACCTGCAGCTGGACAAGGCCAACGTGCTGGCCAACCTGGGCCGCAACGCCGAGGCCAGCGCCATCTACGACCAGCTCCTGCGGGAGCACGGCGACGACCAGCAGCTGCTGATGGAGATCGCCAACCTGGCCAACGAAGAGGGCGACGACGCCCGCGCCGCCGACTTCTACGTGCGCATCGTGGACCTGAACGAGGCTGACACCGACGCCAGCAACGATGCCCTGAACGGCGACATGCTGGTGGCCGCGGGCACCTGGTACGGCAGCCCCCGCGTGGGCCGCTACGAGGACGCCATCAAGGTGCTGGACCGGGCGACCTCCTACGAGGAGACGCCCAGGGCCAACACCATGCTCATGCGCGTGCGCACCTACTACAACTACGGCAAGAAGCTCAAGGACGAGTCCGCAGCGGCGACCGACCCGGCGCAGCAGGCCGACAGCCTGAACCGGGCCAAGACGATGTTCCAGCGTGCGGTCGAGGTCGGCAACGCCATGACGAACCTCTACCCGACCGTGGCCGACGGCTTCCTGTTCCTGAGCATGGCCCAGGTGGAACTGGGCGACTACACGGCCTCGGACGCCAATTTCAAGACCTACCAGGAACTCTCGGGGACCGGCGCCGAGTAGCCGGGCGGGTTCCGGCCGCCGGGCCGGGCCGCCACCCCGCGGGACGATAGAGACACGATGGCGTGAAGTCGGTTTGCCCGCTGGCGCGATTCGTGCTAGCATATGGGGACCAACCGGGGCCAACGGCCCCAGCACGGTGATTCCAGGGGACACAACCCGCGATCCATACCCGGGGGCGCACCAGCCCACCACCCCGCGTGGCCGCAGGCCCGCATATTCACCACACTCCGTTTCGCCGATTCCGGTTCGAGGAGAGACATGGACATCAAGGAACTGCAGGAGATGAACATCCACGAGCTCGTGGAAGTCGCCCGGGGCATGAACATCGAGGCCCTCAGCACCCTGCGCAAGTCGGAGCTGATCTTCAAGATCCTGGAGGGTCAGACCGAGAAGAACGGCCTCATCTACGCCGAGGGCGTCCTGCAGGTCCTGGCCGAGGGCTACGGCTTCCTCCGCTCGGCCAAATACAACTACCTGCCCGGGCCCGACGACATCTACCTCTCCCCGTCCCAGATCAAGAAATTCGACCTCAAGACCGGCGACACCATCGCCGGGCAGGTGCGGCCGCCCAAGGACAACGAGCGCTACTTCGCCCTGCTGAAGGTCGAATCGGTCAACTACAAGGACCCGGAGACGGCCAAGAAGGTCACCCTCTTCGACAACCTGACGCCGCTGTACCCGGAACAGATGCTCAACCTCGAGCACAATCCCAAGAACATGACCACCCGGCTGATCAACCTCCTGGCGCCCATCGGCAAGGGGCAGCGCGGGCTCATCGTGTCGCCCCCGCGCGCCGGCAAGACCATGATTCTGCAGCAGATAGCCAATTCCATCAGCGCCAACCACCCCGAGGTGCACCTGATCGTGCTGCTGATCGACGAGCGGCCCGAGGAGGTCACCGACATGGCCCGCTCGGTCAAGGGCGAGGTGGTCAGTTCGACCTTCGACGAGCCCGCCGAGCGGCAC
>JBHEPC010000256.1:0-2765 GCA_046260475.1 Candidatus Krumholzibacteriia bacterium
CCACCTCGCGTCCCCACACACCTCGCCCGCCGCTCAATGTCTCGGGGGAGGATGGTGCTGTTGCTGGCGCCTGCGGGCTTATTTGACGAGCGTCACTTGCCGCGGGTGTACGGCTTTGCGTGCGGGCAGGCGGACTTTGTAGCTGCCCGCGGCCACCCCGCGGCGTATCGGTCGCACCCCTGGCAGGTGGTGTTGGTCGGGACCAGGCTGGCCGGCGTCGCTCGCGACGTGGACCGCCGTGCGGCGCGGAATACGCAGAGCCCAGAAAAGCGCAGGTGCATGGCTTCCCCGTTCCACTCCGACGACTTCTGACGCCCCACCGATGACGAAGCCCGAGGCGCGTTGGAGGCGTCCGCGCCGACCGCGCCCCGGGCTTCGTCATGGGTGGGGCGTCAGAACTCGTCGTCGGAAGTGTCGAGGGTCTTGAAGCCCTTGTCCACGCCCTGGAAATCAAGGATCTGCCCCCCGTGCACGTCGCACACGTCCTGGGGGAAGCGCCCCGGCAGGAAGATCTCCACGTCCGTCGAGTCGCAGTTGCTGGTCGCGAGCATCCCCGAGCGCAGGCAGACGGTGTGCTCGACGATCCCCGGGGGGCGCACGAAGGGCTCGTCGCCTTTCTCGTCGGTGATCTTGCCCATGAAAGAGGCCCAGATGGGCAGGGCCATGCGGGCGCCGGTGGCGCCGCGGCCCATGGGCACGGCCTGATCGAAGCCCACCCAGACGCCGCCGCAGAAGCTGGGGGTGAAGCCGCAGAACCAGGCGTTGGTGCTCTCGTTGGTGGTGCCGGTCTTGCCGGCGCCGGTCTTGGTGAAGCCGCGCCAGCGGGCGGCGCGGCCGGTGCCTTCGGTCAGGGCGGTGTGCAGCAGGTCGGTCAGCAGGTAGGCCTCGGCCGGGGCGATGGCCTCGCGCTGGCGGATGCGGGTCTCCTGGAGGACCTCGCCGTCGGCGGTCTCCACCCGCGTGATCATATGCTGCTGCACGTAGACGCCGTGGTTGGCGAAGGTGCTGTAGGCGGCGGTCACCTCCCGCAGGGTGACCTCGCCCGCGCCCAGGAAGAGGGCCGGCACCCGCGGCAGCGCCGTGGTGAAGCCCAGCTTCTCGACGTTCTCCAGCACGGGCGCCAGACCGAAGTCCAGGTACAGCTTCGCCGTGGGGGTGTTGACCGAGCGGCTCAGGGCGTAGCGCAGGGTCATCGGGCCCTCGAAGCGGCCGCTGAAGTTCTTCGGGCGCCACAGGCTGACGCCCGTGTCCAGCACGAAGGGCGTGTCCATCAGCACCGAGGCGGTGTTGTAGCCGTGCTGCAGGGCCGCCAGGTACACGAACGGCTTGAAGATCGATCCGGGCTGGCGCGTGGCCTGGGTCGCCAGGTTCCACTTGCTGTCGATGAAGGAGCGGCCGCCGACCAGGCCCAGCACGGCGCCGGTGCGCACGTCCTGCAGCAGGGCCGCGCCCTGCAGGTACTCCACCGCGACGGGGCGCGCTCCGGCCGCCACGAGGCTGTCGTGGCGGGCATGCGTCATGGGGTAGCCGCGCTCGGTCTCCTCGGCCACCAGGTGGGCCTCCAGGGCCTCCTCCATCCAGCCCTGGTAGCGGGGGACCAGGGTGGTCCAGACCCGCAGGCCGTCGCGGTAGAGGCGGTCGGCCCCGTACTCGTCCTCGAGCTGCTTGCGCACCTCCTCGACGAAATGGGCGGCGAAGCCCGCGGCGCGCAGGTCGGCGGCGTCCCCCTCGACGGGGACCACCTCGGTGGCGCCCACCGTCTCGGCCTCGGCCCGGCTCAGGAAGCCGGCCTTGATCATGGTCTCGAGCACCGTCGCCCGCCGCGCGTAGGCCCGTTCGAGGTTGCGCAGGGGGGAGTAGGTCTCCGGGCGCTGGATCATGCCGGCCATCATCGTGCACTCGGCGGCGCCCAGATCCCACACGTCCTTGCCGAAGAACGTGCGTGCGGCCGACTGCACGCCGTAGGTGCCCTTGCCCAGATAGATCTGGTTGAGATACATCGCCAGGATCTCGTCCTTGGTGTAGATGGACTCGATCTGGGCGGCGACGATCCACTCGCGGATCTTACGGGTGACCCGCTTCTCGCTGGGCAGGAGCTTGGGAAAGAGGTTGCGGGCCAGCTGCTGGGTCAGGGTGCTGCCGCCGGGACTCTGGTTGGTGGTCAGGTTGATCCAGACCGAGCCCAGCAGGCGCCGCAGGTCGACGCCGTAATGCTGGTAGAAGCGCCGGTCCTCCACGGCGATCACGGCCTCCTGCAGGTGGCGCGGGATGCGGCTCAGGGGCACGATGGTGCGGTTCTCGGTGTAGAACTCCCTGAGGGTGTCGCCGTTGGCGGCGAAGATCACCGTCTTGACCGAGGGGTCGATGGCCTGCAGGGTGTCCAGCGACGGCAGGTCACGGGACAGGCGGTCCACCCCCACCAGGGTGCCCACCAGGGCCGCCACGAACAGGACGAGCCCCGCCCACAGCAGGGTGCGCACCCTGCGGCGGGGGATGGTCAGGTCAAGAAACCGGCGCATGCTGCCTCCGTGCGCTGGGGATGCCGGTCCGGCGGCCGCGCAACGGGCCTCAACCGGAAGGGTCACTATGGGCCAGGGACCGGCGGCCCCACAAGCCCGAAATGGGCCCGGCGGCCGGGTCGGCCCCGGCCAAGGTGGCCGTCCGACCCGCCCGGGGCAAGCCCGGTCCGGGGCCCCTGCAAGGGGCGGGCTGTGGCCCGGGCACTGGAACCGCCTGGGCGCGAGGGGGTTCCGGCAACCCGGCGG
>JBHEPC010000287.1:0-4211 GCA_046260475.1 Candidatus Krumholzibacteriia bacterium
ATGCCGCGCCCGGCCATGCGTCCCGGCTTCCGCATCCCCGTGCCCGGCGACGGTTGCGCCGTGCTGGCGCAGGTGCACGAGGGGCTCAGGCGCCCCGGCGCGCCCTTCGTCGGCCAGGTGCTCAAGTGCCACGCCTACCTCCAGTTGCCGCCGGCGCGGCGCTCGCTCCTGTCGCCGTACCTGAACCTGCAGCTGTGCGCGCAGGAGGACGGTGAGGGCACGGTGTTGCTGTGCCGCTTCTCGCCCCACCCGGCGGTGTGGACCGGCTTCATGGGGGTGTACGGCGTCTTCGCCATGCTGGCCGCGGCGGGGCTGATGTACGGCTGGGCCCAGACCACCGTGGACGAGTACCCCTGGGGCTTCTGGGTGGCGCCGGCCTGCCTGGCCCTGGTCGCGTTCGTGTACGGGGCGGCGGTGATCGGCCAGGGGCTGACCGCCGACCAGATGCACGAGATGCGGAGTTTCGTCGAGCGGGCGGCCGAGCAGGCCGGGGCGCGGATCCCGCCCGCCAAGGCCGGCGCACAGCCCGCCGGGGCCGGGGTCGCCGCCGGATCTTGAACGCGCACCGAGAACGCATTATCATTATTGTGCCTGTCATCTCGGCCGACGTCCGCGACACCTGGCGCGTCGCGGCCTGGACCGACGCCGAGGGCCGGTTCCGCATCGAGCGGGACTGCTGGGAGTTCGGCGAATCGACCCCGTTGGTCAACGAGTCCGGCGACATCGTCGGCACCTGGACGGTGGCGCCGCGCGTGCGGGTCTGGGCGTACCCGGCCGACCGGTCCTTCGGCGCCGCAAGCGCCTGGGTGGACTTCGACGCCGTGCAGGGCGCCGAGGCGCCGGTCGTGCTGCCGGCCGTGGTGAAGCCCCGCGATTGACCCGTCCGCCGCCTTTCTTGACGCCCGGTGCGCCCGCGCACCGGGCGTTGGCAATCCCCTGACCGCAAATTAGCCTGCCGCTAACTTTCCCCTAACGGTCCCGCGGTACCTTCTGGAGGCGTCGACCGGCCCGATGGCGTGCTGGCGCCGGGCCGGACCCGTCCCGTGCCCGCGATCTTCCGTCCGCGAAAGGACCACCCATGCGCCCATTGACCGTGGCGGCCGCGCTGCTCCTGCTGCTCGTGGCCTCCGCCGGAGCCCAGACCCGGGACGCCGACGGCCTGCAGGACCAGGTCGAAGGCACCGTCGACGCGGCCCACCGGACCCAGGAGGACCTGGACCGTTGGTCCGCCGAGCAGGAGGCCCTGGAGGTGCGCTACCGCACCGCCAAGGCCAACCTCGCCTACCTGGACGAGCGCCTGGAGCGCCGGCAGGAGAAATCCCGGGCCCTGGACGAGGCGATCGCCGAACTGG
The DNA here is from genome assembly GCA_046260475.1 of Candidatus Krumholzibacteriia bacterium. Taxonomy (GTDB): domain Bacteria; phylum Krumholzibacteriota; class Krumholzibacteriia; order LZORAL124-64-63; family LZORAL124-64-63; genus JACZKN01. The sequence goes on from JBHEPC010000287.1 coordinate 1,353, forward strand.
AGCGCCGCCTGGACGAGTCCGGCCGCCTGCAGGCCGTGATCCAGGACACCATGTCCGCGGTGCTGACGCGCCTGGAGACGGCCGTCGCCCGTGACCTGCCGTTTCTGCCCGAGGAGCGCGCGGCGCGCCTGGACGGCCTGCGCCGCGAACTGGCCGAGCCGGGCACCGAAGCCGGCGAGAAGCTGCGCCGCCTGCTGGAGGCGCTGCTGGTGGAGGCCCAGTACGGCGAGACGGTGGAGGTGGCGCCGCGCACGGTGGCCATCGGCGGCGAGGAGATCCACGCCGACGTGCTGCGCATCGGCCGCCTGGCCCTCTTCTGGAAAAGCCCCGACGGCAGCCGGGTCGGCACCTGGGATCCGGCCGCCGGCGCCTGGACCGAGTTGGACGGCGGCGCGCGCACCATAGGCCGTGCCATGGAGATGGCCACGCGGATGCGCCCGGTGGAGCTGATCGCGCTGCCGCTCGGCCGCATCGACCCGGAGGTGACGCGGTGACCAGGACGACCATCATCGTGGTGGCCGTGCTCGCGGCCGCCTTCGCCGCCGCGGCCCCGGCCCAGGACCTGCGCGACGCCTACCGCGAGGCCGAACAGGCCCGCCGCGCGGTGGACGAGCGCGCCGCCCTCGTCGAGCAGGAGATCCTCGCCGACCGCGCCCGCCTGCAGGCGGAGGTCGACCGCCTCGAGGCCGCGCAGGCCGCGCGCGAGCGGCAGCTGGACGAGCTCGAGGACCGCCTCGTGGCGCGCGAGGCCCTCCGCGTGAAGCTGGCGGAGAGCTGGGCCGCCGGCGAACTGGACTTCAAGGAAATCTCCGGCAACGTGCGCCTGGCGGCGCGCGAGGTCGAGACCCTGGTCCACCAGTCGCCCCTGACGGCCTTCCTGCCCGGGCGGTTGGAGCGGGTGAGCCCGCTGCTGGACACGGGCTACTTCCCCGGCATCGACGACATCAGCGGCCTGGTGCAGGTGCTGCTGGACGAGATCCGGCTGTCCGGCCAGGTAGCGATGCACGAGGCGTCCTACACCGGCCGCGACGGCATCGCCACCACGGGCAAGGTGCTGACGCTGGGCCGGTTCACCGCCGCCTACGTCGGCGCCGACGAGACGGGCTTCCTGCGCTGGTCCCCCGAGGCGGGCAGCTTCGTGGCCCTGGCCAAGCTGCCGTCCGGCGGCATCGGCCGCGCCCTGGACAGCTACGTGGCCGGCCGCAGCCCCAAGGCCCCCCTGGACCTCTCGGGCGGCAGCGCCCTGGCCCAGGTCAACCACCAGACCTCCCTCGGCGAGCAGCTGCACGCAGGCGGCCCCCTGGTCTGGCCCATCCTCGGCCTGGCCGTCGCCGCGCTGCTGATCGTCGTGACGCGCTTGTTCTTCCTCAACCGCATCCACCACAACACGGACCGCTTCATGGGCGAGGTCAACGAGCTGGCGGCCAAGGGGGACTGGGACGCCGCCGAGGCCTACGTCCAGAAGCACGGGCGGCGCAAGTCGCCGGTGATCGAGGTGATCAGGGCCGGCCTCTCGGTGCGCCACAAGGACCGCGAGACCCAGGAGAGCGTGCTGCAGGAGGCCATCCTGCACCAGCTGCCCCGGGTGGAGAGCGGCCTGTCCGTGCTGGCGGTGCTGGGCGCGGTGGCGCCCCTGCTGGGCCTATTGGGCACCGTCACCGGCATGATCAACACCTTCCGGGTCATCACCCTGTTCGGCACGGGCGACCCCAAGCTCATGTCCGGCGGCATCAGCGAGGCCCTGATCACCACCGAGCTGGGCCTGGCCGTGGCCATCCCCATCATGCTGCTGCACACCTTCCTGCAGCGGCGGGCCGACCACATCATCGGCGAGATGGAGGAGAAGGCGGTGGCCCTGACCAACATCATCCAGACCCAGGGCGAGATCCCGCAGCTGCGGGCCCGCGTGGCGAACGCCGGGAGCGCGTCGTGAGCGACACCCTCTGGGACACCTGGGAGTACCTGGCCCAGGGCGGCTGGGTGATGTTTCCCATCGCGGCCAGTTCGCTGCTGATGTGGATCTTCATCCTCGAGCGCTGGCACGCCTACGGCCGCCTGGGCGGCCGGGACATCGAGCCCGCCGAGGGGCTGCGGGTCGTCGGAGGCGCCCCCGTGCCCGAGGGCGCCGACGGTCTGCGGCGGCGCCTGGTGGCCGGCTTCGCCCGGGCGCGCTCGGGGCACGCCGCCCTGGACCGCCTGGTCCTGCGCGCCCAGGCCGAGCGGCTGCGGCGCGAGCTGCGCCGGCGCCTGGCGGCCATCGCGGTGCTCGCGGCCGTCGCCCCGCTGCTGGGCCTGCTGGGCACGGTGCTGGGCATGATCCAGACCTTCGAGGTCATCGCCCTGTTCGGCACCGGCAACGCCAAGGCCATGGCCGGCGGCATTTCGGTGGCCCTGATCACCACCCAGTCGGGCCTGATCGTGGCCATCCCCGGCCTGTTCATCAGCCGCGCCCTCGCGCGGCGTGCCCGTCGTCTGGAAGCCGGCCTGGACGAGTACACCCTGGCCCTGGACCGGGGCCTGAAGCTGCAGATCCGCCCCACAGCCATGGAGGCCCACGGCACATGATCAACGTCAGACGTTCCCTCCGCGGCCGCAGCGACGGCGTGGACATCAACATGGGCCCGCTGATCGACATGGTCTTCCTGCTGCTGATCTTCTTCGTCGTCACCACGTCCTTCGTCAAGGAGTCGGGCATCGACGTGCAGCGCTCGACCGCGGCCACCGCCGAGGTGAAGGAACGCGCCGGCGTCATGATCGGGGTCGGTCCCGAGGGCGACGTCTGGTACGAGGGCAAGAAGGTGGACGTGCGCAGCGTGCGCGGCCTGGTGGAGCGCGCCCTGGCCGAGGACCCCGAGAGCG
>JBHEPC010000298.1:0-6667 GCA_046260475.1 Candidatus Krumholzibacteriia bacterium
CAAGGGCGCCGCCTTCATCCAGGACCGCACCGGACCCAACCGCGCGGCCATCGCCGGCGTGCGCCTGGCCGGGCTGGTGCACCCCATCGCCGACGTGCTGAAGCTGGTGTTCAAGGAGGACGTGACCCCGGCCAACCGGCACCACGCCCTGTACTCGCTGGCGCCGTGGCTGGTGATGACGGTCGCGATGAGCACCTACGCCGTGATCCCCTTCGGCGACTGGCTCACCGTCGGCGGCGAGCGGATCCCGCTGGTGGTGGCGGACCTGAGCGTGGGCCTGCTCTACGTGCTGGCCGTGGCCAGCCTGGGCACCTACGGCGTGGTGATGGCGGGCTGGGCGGCCAACAACAAGTTCACCTTCCTGGGCGGCATCCGTTCGACCGCCCAGATGATCAGCTACGAGCTCAGCATGGGCCTGGCCCTGATGGGCCTGGTGCTGGTCTTCGCCTCGCTGCGCATCACCGACATCGTGGCCGGCCAGGGCGAGCTGCTGTTCGGCTTCCTGCCCAAGTGGGGCGTCGTCGTGCAGCCGTTGGGCTTTCTGCTGTTCATCGTCGCGGTGTTCGCCGAGACCAACCGCAACCCCTTCGACCTGCCCGAGGGCGAGTCCGAGATCGTGGCCGGCTACCACCTCGAGTACAGCTCGCTGAAGTTCGCCCTCTTCTTCATGGCCGAGTACTGCCACATGGTCGTGGGCGCGGCCCTGATCGCGGCCTTCTACTTCGGCGGCTACCAGATCCCCTGGCTGCCGCGGCCGGTGCTGGAGGCCAACGCGGGCCTGCTGCTGACCATCAAGCTGGTGGCGATGGTCCTGTTCTCGGCGTTCGTCGCCGCGCTCTTCCTGCGCCGCGTGCAGCGCGAGCGCGGCAAGTTCGGCGATGCCCGCGACCGCGAGCCCGTGCTGGGCATGCTGTTCTGGGCGCTGCTGGCGCTGGTCGCGGCCGGCGGGCTGCTGCTGCGGCCGTGGACCGTCGGCCCGGTGGGGGCCGACCTGGTGGCCTCGGTCTTCCAGGTGCTGGCCTTCGTGGCCAAGGTGGTGTTCTTCGCCTGGCTGTTCATCTGGGTCCGCTGGACCCTGCCGCGGTTCCGCTACGACCAGCTGATGAGCCTGGGCTGGAAGGTCATGCTCCCTTTGGGCGTGGCCAACCTGGCCGTCACCGCCGTGGTGATGGCCCTCGTCTGACAACACGCCGGCCCGGCCGGCTTTGCGACCCTGCAGCGACGGGGAGAGATATGAGTTTCGAAGGATTGCCCCAGGGTTCCGCGAGCAAGAAGCGCTCGTTCATCGAGTCCATCTACGTGGTGGAGGTGGTCAAGGGCCTGGCCGTGACCATGCGCCACCTGTTGGGCAACATCCTGCACACCGGCCGGATGCCGACCATGCAGTACCCGGAGGAGAAGCGGGTCTACAGCGACCGCTTCCGGGGCCGGCACCGGCTGATGAAGCGGGAGGACGGGTCGCCGGCCTGCGTCGCCTGCCAGATGTGCTCGACCTACTGCCCGGCCGACTGCATCACGATCGTGGCGGCCGAGCACCCGGACCCGACCATCGAGAAGTACCCGGCGTCGTTCGACATCGACCTGCTGCGGTGCGTGTACTGCGGCCTCTGCGAGGAGGCCTGCCCCTGCGACGCCATCCGCCTGGACACGGGCATCTACGAGATCGCGGCCGACACGCGCGAGGCCTTCGTGGTGGGCAAGGAGTTCCTGCTGAACAACACCACGGACGGGACCAGGTAACCCCGCCGCCGGCGGGCCCGGAAGGATGACCGAGATGGAGACGTTCCTGTTCTGGTTCTGCGGTACGGCGATGGTGCTGGGCGGGGTGATGACCGTCAGCCAGCGCAACGCCGTGGTCTCGGCGGTGTGGCTGATCTTCGCCTTCATCGCCGCCGCGGGCATCTTCGCCCTGCTGCACGCGCCCTTCGTGGCGATCCTGCAGGTCCTGGTCTACGCCGGGGCGATCATGGTGCTGTTCCTGTTCGTGATCATGATGCTGCAGGGCCCGGTGCTCGAGGGCGAGCTGCGGCTGCTGAAGCCCGCGCTCTGGCCGGCGGTGGCGATCCCGCCGCTGGCGGTGGTGGTGCTGGTCGGCAGCCGGCTGGCCGACCAGGGGACGACCGCCTTCGCCGCGCCCGCGCCGGCCGGCTTCGGGTCGCCCACGCAGGTGGCGCAGCTGCTGCTGGGCCGGTACCTGCTGGCCTTCGAACTGATCTCGATCGCCCTGCTGGTGGCCATCGTCGGCGCCCTGGCGATCGGCAAGGAGGAGAGGAAGCTGCCGTGGAAGTGACCATGACCCACTACCTGCTGCTGGCCGGCCTGCTCTTCCTGACGGGCATGACCGGCTTCATCGTGCGCCGCAACGCCATCGTGATGCTGATGTGCATCGAGCTGATGCTCGCGGCGGTGAACATCGTGTTCGCCGTCTTCGCCCGGCAGCACGCCGACGCCGGCGGCCACGTGTTCATCCTCATGAACTTCGCGATCGCGGCCGCCGAGGCGGCCATCGGCCTGGCGATCCTGGTGGAGATCTTCCGCCGCCGCCGGACCGTGAACGTCGACGACCTCAAAGCCCTGATGGAGTAGTGCCGTGGCCACCGAAACCCTCCTGCGCTGGATCGTGCTGGCGCCCCTGCTGGGGGCGGCGCTCATCGGCCTGCTGAACCGGCGCCTGCCGCGGCGGGTCGCGGGGCTGCTGGCCTGCGCCACGGTCGGCCTGAGCTTCGCCCTCTCGGTCGTCGTCTTCGTGCGGATGCTGGGGCTGGATCCGGAGCACCGCCGCCTGACCGACCTGCTGGCGTCCTGGCTGGCCTACGGCAACCTGCGCATCGACATCGGGTTCGCCATGGACCAGCTCTCGGCGGTGATGGCGCTCGTGGTCACCGGCGTGGGCTTTTTGATCCATGTCTACTCGCTGGGCTACATGGCCCACGACGACGGCTTCCGGCGCTTCTTCGCCTACCTGAACCTGTTCATCTTCGCGATGATGACCCTGGTCCTGGGCGAGAACCTGGTCATGCTGTTCGTGGGCTGGGAGGGCGTGGGCCTCTGCTCGTACCTGTTGATCTCCTTCTGGTTCGACAGCGAGGCCAACGCCGCCGCGGGCAAGAAGGCCTTCGTGGTCAACCGCATCGGCGATTTCGGCTTCCTGCTGGGCATGTTCCTGATCGGCGTGACCCTGCTGCCGCACCTGGCGCCCGGGGAGGGCGTGTTCTCGTTCGCGGTCATGCAGCACCACGCGCCCCTGCTGGCGCCCGTGGCCACGGCGATCGGCCTGCTGCTGTTCCTGGGGGCGACGGGCAAGTCGGCGCAGATCCCGCTCTACGTCTGGCTGCCGGACGCCATGGCCGGCCCGACGCCCGTCTCGGCCCTGATCCACGCGGCGACCATGGTCACGGCGGGCGTCTACATGATCGCGCGCATGAACTTCCTGTACGTGCTGACTCCCACGGCGATGGCGGTGGTGGCGGCGGTCGGCGCGGCGACGGCGATCTTCGCCGGCACCATCGCCCTGGCCCAGAACGACATCAAGAAGGTCCTGGCCTACTCGACGGTCAGCCAGCTGGGCTACATGATGCTGGCCTGCGGCGTGGGGGCCTTCGCCATGGGCATCTTCCACGTCATGACCCACGCCTTCTTCAAGGCCCTGCTCTTCCTGGGCTCCGGTTCGGTCATCCACGCCATGAGCAACGAGCAGGACATGCGCGTGATGGGCGGCCTGCGCTCGAAGCTGCCGGTCACCTGGTGGACCTTCCTGGTGGGCACCCTGGCCATCGCCGGGGTCTTCCCCCTGGCCGGCTTCTTCTCCAAGGACGAGATCCTCTGGAAGACCTGGAGCAGCGGCAACACGGTGCTGTGGGTCATCGGCTTCCTGGCCGCGGGGCTGACGGCCTTCTACATGATGCGCCTGGTCTCGCTGACCTTCTTCGGCACCAACCGCGCGAGCGAGGAGGTCCGGCACCACATCCACGAGTCGCCGGCGACCATGACCGTGCCGCTGGTGATCCTGGCCGTGCTGTCGATCGTCGGCGGCTGGGTGGGCATCCCGGCCTTCATGGGCGGCGGCGCCCACTTCGAGCACTGGCTGGAGCCGGTGTTCGCCGGGGGCCACGCGGCCCAGGCCCAGGGGGCGGTCCACGCGGTCCACGACACCACCATGGAGTGGATCCTGGCCGGCGCCTCGGTGGCCTGGGGCCTGCTGGGCCTGCTGCTGGGCTGGATCGTCTACACGCGGCGCCTGGCCGTGGCCGAGGCCGGCCGCCGCTTCGCCGGTGGGCTGGTGCACCGCGTCCTGGAGAACAAGTACTACGTCGACGAGGCCTACGACGGCGCGTTCATCCGGCCGGGCTACCGCCTCAGCCGGACGGTGCTGTGGAAGGGCGTCGACGCCGGGCTCATCGACGGGCTGCTGGTCAACGGCACGGCCCTGGCGGTCGCGGTCGTGGCCTCGGTCCTGCGTCTGTTCCAGAACGGGATGGTCCGCTTCTACGCCTGGTCCATCACGGCCGGGCTCGCGGTCTTCGTCCTGTACCTCAGTTTCTCGGGCTAGGAGGAGACCGGTTTGTCGTTCATCACCGACCATATCCTGACCTGGGTGACCTTCCTGCCCCTGCTCGGGTCGCTGCTGCTGTGGACCGTGGTGCGTCGCGACGATCACGCGCGGGTCTTCGCCCTGGCGATCGCCCTGGCGGACTTCGTGCTCTCGCTGCACCTGTGGTTCCGCTACGACGGTCCCGGCGGCCAGGACATGTTCACCGAGAAGGTGGCCTGGCTGCTGGACGGGAAGATCAACTACCACCTGTCCTGCGACGGCATCAGCCTGGTGCTGGCGGTGCTGACCACGTTCCTGGGCCCGCTGGTGGTGTTGTCGACCTGGAAGGCGGTCACCACCCGGGTGCGCGAGTACATGGCCTTCCTGCTCTTCCTGCAGACGGCCATGCTGGGCACCTTCTTCGCCCGGGACATGCTGCTGTTCTACGTCTTCTGGGAGGCCATGCTCATCCCGATGTACTTCATCATCGGGATCTGGGGCGGCCAGCGCCGGATCTACGCGGCGGTGAAGTTCTTCATCTTCACCATGGTCGGCTCGGTGTTCATGCTCGTGGCGATCCTCTGGATGTACTTCCAGGCGGGCGGTATGGGGCTGGAGGAGTTCCTGGCCCTGGAGCTGGACCGCCAGGCCCAGCTGTGGCTGTTCGCGGCCTTCATCCTGGCCTTCGCCATCAAGGTGCCGCTCTTCCCGCTGCACACCTGGCTGCCGGACGCCCACGTCGAGGCGCCGACCGCCGGCTCGGTGATCCTGGCCGGCGTGCTGCTGAAGATGGGCACCTACGGCATGCTGCGCTTCGCCATGCCGCTGTTCCCGGCGGGGGTGGAGGCCTTCGCGCCGCTGATGAGCATCCTGGCGGTGATCGGCATCATCTACGGCGCCCTGGTGGCGCTGGTGCAGCCGGACATCAAGAAGCTGGTGGCCTACTCGTCGGTCAGCCACCTGGGCTTCGTGGTGCTGGGCCTGTTCTCCCTGACCCACGTGGGCGTGGCGGGCGGCGTGTTCCAGATGCTGGCCCACGGCCTGTCCACGGGCGCGCTCTTCCTCCTGGTGGGGGTCATTTACGAGCGGCGCCACACCCGCGAGATCAGCGAGTTCGGGGGCCTGGCCCACGCCATGCCCGGCTACGCCACGATCTTCATGATCACCATGCTGGCCTCGGTGGGCCTGCCGGGGCTGGCGGGCTTCGTCGGCGAGTTCATGATCCTCTTCGGCACCTTCGGCAGCGGCACCCTGGCCTACCCGCGGCTGCTGGCGGCCCTGGCGGCCACGGGCGTGGTGCTGGGCGCCATCTACATGCTGTGGATGTACCAGCGCATGTTCTTCGGCAGGCTGGGCAACGAGAAGAACAAGGGCCTCAGCGACCTGAGCGTGCGCGAGTACGCGGTGCTGCTGCCTTTGGTCGTGTTCATGTTCTGGCTGGGCGTGCGGCCGGGCCTGGTCCTCGACCGTGTCGAGGCCAGCGTCGAACGCGTGCTCGCCCCGCTGTCCGCCGCGGCCGCGCCACACGGCGACCAACCGCACCACGCCCTCGGCGGCGGGACGACCGACGCGCCGGCCTTCGTCGTCGGCGCAGGGGAGGCCCAGTGATGACCGACTTCGTGATGCCCATCTCCGGCGAGGATACGGGGGCTCTCCTGCCTTACCTCGTGATCGCCGGCGGCGGGCTGCTGGTGATGCTCGTGGACGCCTTCGTGCGCACGCTGAAGAAGGACCACCTCTCCTACCTGACGCTGTGCGTCTTCCTCGCCGCGATCATCGTCCAGATCGCCGTGCACCCGGGCGAGGGGCCGCGGGTGGGCGGCATGCTGCTGGCGGGGGACTGGGCGCGGGTCTTCAACTATTTGTTCGCCGGCATCGGCATCATGACGACCATCTTCGCCACCGGCATCTACGACCGCGAGGGCCGCTACCGGCCCGAGTTCTACCCGCTGCTGCTGTTCGCGGTCCTGGGCATGATGGTGCTGGCGGCGGCCAACGACCTGCTGGCGGTGTTCCTGGGCCTGGAGACGATGAGCCTGGCGACCTACATCCTCGCCGGCGGCGTGCGCGGCAACGTGCGCAGCAGCGAGGCCGGGTTCAAGTACCTGGTCCTGGGCGGGTTCTCCTCGGCCTTCC
>JBHEPC010000331.1:0-4845 GCA_046260475.1 Candidatus Krumholzibacteriia bacterium
GGGGTTGGCGGGGTAAAGATTGCCCGCGGCGGGCAAGATGCACCCGGCGCCCCGGCCGACGCGGGCGATCTGCGGCAAAATGCGGCGTTTCCGGGTTCCCGGATCGTCCCTTGCAGGGAGCGTGCCTGCGGATCAGTCCCGGGGGTCGCCGTCGACCAGCGCCGCGCCCTCGCGCGCCAGCAGCCGGCCGAGCTCCTGCTCGGTCAGGCGCAAGGTGGCGTGGCACAGGTCGCCGTGGAAGGTCTGCTCGAGCACGGCCCCGGTGCGGTGGAACGCGCTGATGGCGTGCAGATTGGTGATGGGCAGGGCCACCGTGCGCACCACCTCGCGGCCCAGCAGCCGGGCCGTCAGCACCTCGCGCAGCTCGGCCGCCCCGGCCGGATCGCGCCCGCTGACGAACACCGCGTCGGGGAACGACCGCGTCCAGCGGTTGCGGAACAACTCGCCGTCCACCAGGTCCATCTTGTTGAAGACCATCAGCGCGGGCCGACCCGGGCCGTCCTGCGCGGCGGGCATGAGCTCGCGCAGCACCCTGTCCACGGCGTCGATCTGGTGCTGCGGGTCCTCCGCCGAGGCGTCCACCACGTGCACCAGGAGGTCGGCTTCGCGCACCTCCTCCAGCGTGGCCTTGAAGCTCTCGACCAGATGGTGGGGCAGCTTGCGGATGAAGCCTACGGTGTCGGTCAACAGGAAGCGGCGGCGCTCGTCGGCGTCCACCCGCCGGGTGGTCGCGTCGAGGGTGGCGAAGAGCTGGTCCTGGACGTAGACGCCGGCCCCGGTGATGCCGTTCATGAGGGTGGACTTGCCCGCGTTGGTGTAGCCCACCAGGGCGGCGCGGTACAGACTGTCGCGGCCGACCACCTGGGTGCGGCGCGTGACCTCCACGTCCTGCAGGTCGCGGCGCAGCTGGGCCAGCCGGCGGCCCAGGATGCGGCGGTCGGTCTCCAGCTGGGTCTCGCCGGGGCCGCGGGTGCCGATGCCGCCGGCCTGCCGCTCCAGGTGGGACCACAGCCGGGTCAGGCGCGGCAGCAGGTACTGGAGCTGGGCCAGCTCCACCTGCAGGCGTGCCTGCCGGGTGCGGGCGTGGGCGGCGAAGATGTCGAGGATCAGCTCGGTGCGGTCCAGCACCTTGCGGTCCACCGCCTTCTCCAGGTTGCGGCCCTGGGCCGGGGAGAGGTCGTTGTCGAAGACCACCATGGTGGCCCCGGACTCCTCGACCAGCTCCTTCAGCTCCTCGACCTTGCCCTTGCCCAGGAAGGTGGGGGGCTCGGGCCGCGCCCGCCGCTGCTCCACCTGGCCGACCACGTCGGCGCCGGCGGTTTCCACCAGCCGGCCCAGTTCGGCCAGATCGGCGTCGCCGCCCATGCCGCCGGCCCAGGCCTCGGGCAGATGCACCCCGACGAGCACCGCCTTTTCCCGCGGCTGCTCCGTGACGAATCCCTGCTGCTGGTCGTTGCGGATGCCCATGTCAGTTCCCGTCCATCCCTTGTTCGATCTCCAGGTTCCACCGCTCCCAGCGGGCGAGGCTCTCGGCCAGCTCGGCCTCGATGGCCAGGCAGCGGCGGCCCAGGTCCGCCAGCTCCGCCGGCGCGGCCGCGCCCGAGCCCATGGTAGCCATCGCCGCGTCCCGCTCCGTTTCGAGGGCGACGATGCGCGCCTCGACCTCGGCGATCCACTGCCTGCGGCGGTTCTGTTCGTTCTTGCTCAGGGGCGCCTGCCCGGTCGTCGGCGGCGCCTGCCCGGCGGCTGCAGCCCGCCGCTCGGTCCGGTTCGCGTCGGCCGGGGCCGCGTCCGCCGTGGCGGCCTTCTGTTCGGCCCGCCGCCGCGTCCACTCGGCCCAGTTGCCCAGGACCAGCTGCGGCCCGCCCGGCTGCCCCGCCGGCGGGAACACCACCAGCTTCTGCACCAGCTTGTCCAGGAAGCGCCGGTCGTGGCTGACCACGACCATCGTGCCGGTGTATTCGGCCAGGGCCGCCTCCAGGGACTCGCGGCTGCGGATGTCCAGGTGGTTGGTGGGCTCGTCCAGCAGCAGGGTGTTGTGGCCTTCCTTGATCAGGCGCAGCAGGGCCAGGCGCCCACGCTCGCCCCCTGAAAGGCTGCCCACCGGCCGGTCGAAGAGATCCTCGCCGAAACCGAACGCGGCCAGGAACGAGCGCAGCTCGCCCACCGTCGCGGCCGGATCCACGGACGCCATCTCCTGCAGCACGGTGTTGTGGTCGGCGACGCTGGCCAGCTCCTGGTCGTAGTAGCCCAGGTCCACGTTGTGGCCGATCACCACGCGCCCCGTGTCCGGCACCACCTTGCCGGCGAACATCTTCAACAGCGTCGACTTGCCGCAGCCGTTGGGGCCGACGATGCCCAGGCGCTCGCCCCGGGAGACGTGCAGGTCGAAGCCCGCCAGCAGCGGGCGCCCGCCGTAGCCCTTGCCCAGCCCGTGGGCCTCGAGCACGGTGCCGCCGCTGGGCCGCACCGGCTGCAGGTGGAAGCGGAAGAGACCGGGCTCGGCACCGGGGCGATCGACCTTCTCCTCCTTGTCCATCTGTTTGCGCCGCGACTGCGCCTGCTTCGTCTTCTGGCCCTCGAGGTTGCGGCGGATGTACTCCTCGGTCTGGCGGAAGCGCGCCTGCTGGCGCTCCCAGGCGGCCAGGTCCTGGTCGTAGCGCAGCCGGCTCTGCCCGTCGAAGAAGGAGTAGTTGCCGCTGTAGGCGACGACGCGCCCCCGGTCCAGGTGCAGGGTGCGCGTGGTCACGCGGTCCAGGAAGTGGCGGTCGTGGGAGACGATCACCGCCGCCGTGTCGCTCTGCAGCAGGAATCCCTCCAGCCACTCGCAGCTCTCGAGGTCGAGGTGGTTGGTGGGCTCGTCCAGCAGCAGCAGGTCCGCCCCCGCCAGCAGCACCGCCGCCAGCGCCGCCCGCCGCCGCTCGCCGCCGCTGAGCCGGTCCACCGGCGTGGTCCAGGTTCCCGGCAACAGGCCCACCCCGCGCAGCGTGGCCTCCAGCCGGGCCTGCACCGTGTATCCCTCGCGACGCTCGAACTCGTCCTGCAGGCGGCCCTGCGCCCGGACCAGCTCGGCCTGGGCCTGCGGGTCGGCGGTCGCGGCGATGCGCCGGGCCAGGTCCGCCAGCTCGTGCTCGATCTGCCGCTCGCGGGCAAACGCCCGGGCGGCCACCGTCTCCAGCAGCGGTCCCGCCGGCCCGCCGTCCCCGGCCATCAGGGTCGAGTCCTGGCGCAGGGTGCAGATGCCCACGCGCCCGGCCACCTGCCGCGTCCCGCCCTGCAGGGCGATCTCCCCGGACAGCAGTCCCAACAGCGTGGTCTTGCCCGCCCCGTTGGCCCCCACCAGGGCGCACTTCACACCCGCATTCACGGCAACCGTGGCGCCGCGCAGGATGCGCTCGCGGCCGTAGTCGAAGTGGGCGTCCGCCAAGGAGACGAGGGACACTTCTTTCCTTTCCGTGCCGAGGGGTGTGGGTGTGTGGGTGTGCAAGCCGGGGGCGGGCACGTCCTCGTGCCTGCGGAATGTGCCCGCCCCCGGCTTGCACACCCACACCCCCGGCCCCATCGGTACGGAAGGGACAGAAGGGGCCCCCTCGTACCGGCAGGGGACCGTACAATCTAATGCGGCGGGGTGGGGGGCGACAGGGGCAGGTGCGTCAGGCGGCCCGGTTGCGCGCAGCGGCGACGCGCCCCCCACCATCGGTCCGCCCCCCACAAGCGAGCCGCGCAGCGGCGATGCGTATCCCCATCCCGTTCATCCCCCGCAAGCGAGCCGCGCAGCGGCGACGCGTATCCCCCCGGCCGTTTTCTTGCCCGCCGAGGGTGTGGGCCCGGGGTGTGCAGGGAGGGGGTCGGGCGAATCGGGCCGCAGGCCCGAGCGAGCCGCGCAGCGGCGAGCGCTGAGCCCGACCCCCTCCCTGCACACCCCGGGCCCCCCGCCGGCGGGCAAGGAAAAGGCCCCCGCGACTCCCGGGGGCCTTTCGGCACCGAACCAATCAGGGCCAAGCCTACGCCACCGGCTGCGGACTCTTCCGATACTTCAGCGGCGACTGCCCACAGCGGTCCTTGAACGTGCGCGAGAAGTGGGCCAGGCTATTGAAGCCGCACTTCTTGCTGATGGCCTCGACCGAGAGGTCGAAGCGCTTCAGCAGGCACTTGGCGTTCTCGACCCGCACCTGGATCAGGTAGTCGCTGAAGCTCATCCCCACTTCCGACCGGAAGAGGTTCGAGAAGTACCCCGGCGACAGGTTGACCATCTCGGCCATCCGGTCGCGGTTGATGTTCTCGTGGAAGTGGGCCAGGACGTACCGGCACGCGTACTCGGCCCGGTAGTCCTGCAGCGAGCCGGCTGCGTGCACGGTGTGGCCTTCGGGATCCACGAGGGTGATCTCGGGCAGGTTCTCCGCCCACAGCTCCGTGTCCCCCGGCAGCGCGACCAGCGCCGGGTCCAGCAGTCCCGTCCCGGCCTCGTCGGCCAGGCCGAAGGGGGAACCGGCGGCGTGCGCGGCCTGGGCGTGGGCCCCGGCCAGGTACGCGGTCACGAAATGCGCGGTCTTCACCACGGTGGTCTTGCGGGCGACGATGACCGGCGCCGTGCCGGCCGCCTCGAACGGCTCGAGAGCGCGCTGCAGCGCACCAGGCGTCTCGGCCGCGTAGAGGAACACCATGGCCACCCCCGCTTGGGTGGCCGTCGCGTCGCCGTTCTGAAGCTTGTGCATGAGGATTTGGGATCCGAAGAGCGCAAGGCAGAGCTCCGTAGGGTTCGGCTCCGTCTGCGGGCAAAGGAACAGGATCTTCTGGACCTCCTCCCGACCCTGGACCACATGCTTCGGCATGGTCGGAAACTCG
>JBHEPC010000333.1:0-13688 GCA_046260475.1 Candidatus Krumholzibacteriia bacterium
GGGTTCTCCATCGGCTCCAGCCCCGCCGGCACCTGGCACTGGCGCTCGACGCCCGGGCTGTGCCGGATGCCACGGGCCCGCCAGCGCGCCTCCAGCCGGGCGCGCACCGCCGCGTCCTGGTGCAGCGCGACCTTGGCCCAGGCCGCCAGTGCGTCCCGGGTCAGGTCGTCAGGGGTCGAGCCCAGGCCGCCGGTGACGAAGACCACCTCGCCCTCGCAGGTCGTGTCCAGGGCCTCGGCGATGGCCTCCAGCCGGTCGGGCACGACGCGGATCCCCGCCACCTGCACCGCATGGCTGCCCAGGGCGCGCTGGATGCGCCGGCTGTTGGTGTCGGCGGTGCGGCCCTCCAGCAGCTCGTCCCCCACCGCGACGATGCGCACGACCGTGCTCACGCGCCCCACCCCAGCAGCCGCACCGTGGCGTGGGTGGCCAGGCAGGCCAGCACGCCGGCGCCCAGATCGTCGGCCACGATGCCCAAACCGCCCCCGCCCCCCAGCTTCTCCAGGCGGCGCACGCCGAACGGCTTGAGGATGTCGAAGAGACGGAACCAGAAGAATCCCGCCGCCCAGCCCAGGGGCCCGGTCGCCAGGGCGAAGTAGGTGACGATCATTCCGGCGATCTCGTCGATCACCACGAGCTTGGGGTCCTCGCCGTGGATCCGCTCCAGCTCGCCGGCCACGCGGATGCCCACCACGGTCACGACGACCAGCAGCGCGGCCTGCAGCCACAGCGGCACCGGGCCCCAGACGGACCAGGCGAGCCCCCACAGGAGCGCCCAGGCCAGGGACGCCGCCGTCGCCGGCGCGATCGGGGCGTAGCCCGTGCCGAAGAAGGTGCCGATCAGGTACAGCAGGGGGCGCGGCATGGGGTCCTCCCGGGTGCGGCGGCGCAATGGTGGCGGCGCGATGGTGGCGGCGCGACGGTGGCGGCCGATGGCGGCACCGGGGCATGATACATCCGCGGCGGCGCAGGACCAAGCCCGCCCTGTCCACCGGACGCGACGCGGCCGGACCCCGCAGGGCCCGGCCGCAGCCGCTCGGGTTTCAGGCGCCGATCAGGGCCGGCTGCCGGCCGGTCCGTCCGGCGCCGGCGGCCCGACCGCAGGGTCGGCAGACGCCGGGTCCGGCAGCAGCAGCGAGGTGGCGCCGAAGACCGCGGCCGTGCCCACCGCCGCAGACCGGGCGGTCGCCCCGGACGCCGGCCGGGATCCTGCAGCCGTTGCCCGGCCGGAGGCTTCCTGCCGCGCGGACGCCCGCTCCCGTTGCCCGTCCTTGAACAGGGCGCCGAGGTACGGCTGCAAGGTGCGGTCCAATTCGGCCCGCACCTGGCTGGCCCGGTCCGCCGCGCCGCTCGCCGCCAGCAGGTCGGCCTCCCGCAGGGCGTACGCCGGCTGGGCGGGGTCCAGCTGCCGGGCCGCGCGCACCAGCACCAGGGGTGTGACGGTGCAGCCGTCGGCGCCCAGCTGGTCGGCGTACTCCCCCAGGCCCGCGGCGAAGGTGCCGGGGTCGGCCACCAGCACCGCCAGGGTCACGGCCGCCGCCAGCGCGACAGCCGACCAATCGCCGCGCACGTCGCGCCAGCGGCCGGAGCGGGCCGCAAGCACCCGCGCCCCCTCGAGGGCCTGCCCCAGCCACAGCAGGGGCGCAACCGCCGCCAGCACCGCCGCCGCCAGGAGCGTGTGTTCCAACGCCTCGGGCGGCAGGCCCCACGGGGCGAACGCCGCGCGGTGGGCCCACACGAGCGGCACCTGCAGGACCACCAGCACCGCCGCCGTGAACGGCCAGGCGGACCACAGGGTGGCCACGGCGCGGCCCGGATGCCGCGCCAGCACGAAGGCGCTGCCCGGGGCCGCCAAGGCCAGGAGCGCCGCCGCCCACGGCGTGGTCAGGCGCGGCGACCAGTCGTGGCCGGCCAGGCGTTCGTCGGTCGCGACCAGGTGCACCGCCCGGGCCCACAGGGTGAAGGCGACGCCGACCGTGGCCACGGTGCCCGCGGCCAGCCAGGGCACGAAGGCCCCGCCACCGCGGCCGCTCGCCAGCGCCCACCAACCCACGACGAGCGCCACCGCGGCCACGGCCCAGAGCCCCGCCCCCAGCGACCAGGCTCTGCCCCGGCGCCGGGGGTTGCACAGGAGCAGGCCCGCCGGCCCCAACAGGTAGACCAGGCTTAGCCGCAGTGCGCAATGCAACGGGCGGCGCGGGGTGCGCGCGCCGGGCGGCGCAGTCCGCGGCGTGGCGGCCGGGCGGGTCGGGCGGACAGAACGCGGCGCCGGCGGGCGGCCCGCGGCCGGCGGCGCCGGGCGCGGCGCGGTCTGCAGCGGATCGCCGAGGCTCGTCAGTTCCGGTCGCTGCCCGTCGTCGATGACCCAAACCTTGTTGCGCTCGGCCATGATGCACTCCCGGAGCGGGTCCTGGGCCGCGGCCGCCGCGGGGTCGGCCGCACGCCCTGCCGTGTCGTCCCCGGCACGAGCAACCACCGTGCCGCCCGCAGCCAAAACGACGGCGCGCCCCCTGGCGGGAGCGCGCCGCGCTGGTGGTCCGGCCGTGCCGGACCGCCCGGATCAGCGGGCCGCGGTCAGGTGGCCTGCAGCTGCCGCAGCACCTGCTTGGCCACGCACTTCAGCGTGTCGAAGACGCCCACGCCCTTGATGGCGATGCCTTCGAAGTTCTCGTAGCCGTCGGGGTTCAGCTCGTCGTTCAGCTCGACCATGGGCAGCGCGTCGGGCATGTCGCGCTTGTTCCACTGCATGACGAAGGGGATCTCCTTGAGGTCCAGGTCGTATTCCTTCAGGTTGTCGTGCAGGTTGTACAGGGCCTCGATGTTGGCGTCGAAGCGCGACTCGCTGCTGTCGCCGACGAACACCAGCCCGTCCACGCCGCGCAGGATCAGCTTGCGGCTGGCGTTGTAGTAGACCTGGCCGGGCACCGTGTACAGGTGGAAGCGCGTCTTGAAGCCCTTGACCTCGCCCAACTCCAGGGGCAGGAAGTCGAAGAACAGGGTGCGGTCCATCTCGGTGGCCAGCGTCACCAGCTTGCCCTTGGTCTCGGGGGCCAGCTTCTCGTAGACGTACTGGATGTTGGTCGTCTTGCCGCCGAGACCGGGACCGTAGTAGACGATCTTGCAGTTGATCTCGCGCGACGAGTAGTTGATCAGCGACACGGCATCTACCCCTTGTTCCAGTCGGCCCAGGCCCTCGCGTCAGTCGGCGAAGAGATTGTCGATCTCGGCCTCGACACCCTCGGCGAACGCGTCGTCGAATTGGTCGTACTCCTCGTTGCGGTACTCCAGCTTGTGGTACAGGCGCTCGATGACGGCGTCCAGCTCCTCGACCGCGCGCTTGACGCGCAGGCGCACCAGGCCGAGGGTCGTCTCCTTGTTGAAGATCACGACCAGCACCACGCCCCGGTTGATCTTGGCCAGGTACATGCTGTCGCGGGCGCCCTGGTGGAAGAGCGTCGAGAAGTCGTTCTCGCCGATCAGCCGGGCCAGCTGGTAGTTGGCCTCGAAGTCCGCGGCGCACAGGGACGCGAAACTCGTGAGGTCGAACTCCACGTCCGGCCCGCACTGGGTGACGAGCTGCCCCGTCCGGTCGATCAGGATCACATTGCGAGCCTTGCTGCTGGCGAGCAGGTCGTCCAGGACGTTGTTGATCGCCCAGTAGTCTTCTTCGAAGATGGCCCATTCGGCTCTGACCATGGATGGCTCCCTCGCCGACGCCCGCGCGGGGCGTCCGGACGTGTCCGGCGGTGGCACGTAGAGCTTATCGACAGGGGGTTGGCCCCCTTGAACCCGAATCTCGGGCGGCGTCCGCGGCGGCCCGGCGGGCTCAGAAGCCCCGGCGGAACTGGTAGGCGCGCTGCAGGGTGACCTCGTCGGTGTAGGCCAGGGCGCCGCCCACGGGGATGCCCGTGGCCAGCCGCGTCAGCTGCAACGGCCGCCCCTCCAGCAGACGCTGCACGTACAGCGCCGTGGTCTCCCCCTCGACGCTGGCGTCCAGGGCGATGATGATCTCGCCCACCCCGTCCTGGCCGACGCGGTCCAGCAGCCGGTCGAAGGGCAGGTCGCCGGCCCGCACCCCGTCCAGGGGCGACAGCAGCCCCCCCAGCACGAAGTAGCGCCCGCGGTAGAAGCCCGCCTTCTCGAAGGGCAGGACGTCCACCGGGGAGGCCACGACGCACAGCTGGGCGGGATCCCGCCGGGGCGAGGTGCAGATGCGGCAGGGGTCGGCCTCGGTGATGGCGCCGCAGCGGGAGCAGTTGGTGACCTGGGCGCGGGCGGCGCCGATGGCGCCCATCAGCTCGTCGGCGGGCGACTCCCGCGCCACCAGGTGCAGGGCGATCCGGGTGGCGGACTTGCGCCCGAGCCCGGGCAGGCGGCTGAGCCCCCGCACCAGGCGCTCGAGGGCCGGCGACTGGAACTCGCCGCCGTCTTCGGCCTCGCGGTCCCAGTCCACGCTCAGCCCATCCCCGGCAGGTTCAGCCCGGGGATGTCCAGCCCGCCCGCCACCGAGCCCATCTCCTTCTCCACCAGTTCGTCCACCAGGCGCGCGCCCTCGTTCACGGCCGCGACGATCAGGTCCTGCAGGAACTCGGCGTCCTCGCCGTCAAGGCACTCCGGGGCGATGGCGATGCTGTGCAGCCGGTGCTTGCCGTCCATGACCACCTTGACCTGGCCGCCGGCCACCTCGGCCTCCACCGTCCGCGCGGCCAGCTCCTCCTGGGCCTTGGCCATCTTGGCCTGCATCTGCTGCGCCTGCTTCATGAGCGAGCGGATATCCATGCTGTCCTCCGGGGACGACGCGGGGCCGTCCCGGTCGTGGGTTCATCGTGGCGGCGTCGCCCGCGTCCACGGGCCGGCCGCGCCGCGCCGCCGGCGCCGCCCGTCACTCGGCGGGCCGCTCCCATTGCTCGCGGTCGGTCTCGGGCAGCGGCTCGCCGCCCAGCAGGTCCACCAGGCCGCCCAGGGCCGGATCGCCGGCGCAGGCCCGGGACAGTTCCTCGCGCTGGGTCGGCGCCACCTCGCGGCGGATCTCCTCGCGCTTGTCCGTGCTCTGGCCGCGGGCGCCCAGCACCAGCTCCACCTTCACCGGCCGGCCCCACAGGTCCGACGCCGCCGCGGCGATCGCCGGGCAGTCGTCGCGGATCGTCCCCACCTGGAAGCCCTTGTCGGCGGCGAAGGTCACCACCAGGCGGCCCGTGGCCTCGTCCCAGGCCGGCAGGCCGTTCATCAGGCACGAGCCCACGCGCGGCATGGTCCGCATCAACTGGTCGATCAGCGGCGTCCAGCCGGGGACCTCCGGCGCCGACGCCGCGGCCGCCGGCACCACCGGCGGGGGCGGGGCATAGGACGCGGTCTCGGCCGACGCCGCCGGCCGCGTCGAGGGGCCGCCCTGATCCCGCCGCGGCCCGGGGCGTCCGCCGCCCGCCGCCCCGCCGGGGCTCGCGGCGGGCGCCGCGCCGCTCGGGACCATGTCCCGGCCCCCCGCAAAGGCTTGCAGCCGCCGCGCCAGGTCCGCCAGCAGCACCCGCGACTCGAAGCGGCAGTACTCCACGACGCTGGCCTCCAGCAGGATGCGTGGCTGGGTGCTGCGGTGGATGCGCTCGAAATGCAGGCCGGCGCGGTCGATCAAGGCCAGCAGGTCCTGCTCGCTGAACGCGCCGGCCTGGGCGCCCAGGCGCTCCAGCAGGTCCGGCGCCAGGTCCACCATCGGCGCCAGTTGCGGGTCCACCCGCAGCAGCAGCAGGTTGCGGAAGTTGGTGACCACGCCGCGGGCGAAGGCGTCCAGGCTCTCGCCCCCGACGGCCAGCTCGTCCACCAGGCGCAGCCCGGCGGCCGGGTCGCGGGCAATGATCGCGTCGTTCAGGGCCAGGTACAGCTCCGAGCGCACCAGGCCGAAGGCCGCCACGACCGCCGCTTCGTCGATCCCGTCGCCGGCGCCGGCGATCACCTGGTCCAGCAGGCTCAGGCCGTCGCGCACGCTGCCCTCGGCCAGGGACACCAGCAGGCGCAGGGCGCCCGCGGTCAGCGCCACGCCCTCGGCGGCGGCCACCTCGTCCAGGCGCCCGGACAGCTCGTCCCGGCTGAGCAGGCGCAGGTCGAAGCGCTGGCACCGCGAGAGGATGGTGCGGGGGATCTTGTTGGGTTCGGTGGTGGCGAAGCAGAAGTACACCCGCGCCGGCGGCTCCTCGAGGATCTTGAGCAGGGCGTTGAACGCGCCCTTGGAGAGCATGTGCACCTCGTCGATGATGAAGACGCGGCTCGAGCCCTCGCTGGGCGAGTACTGGGCCATGTCCCGCAGCTCGCGGATGTTGTCCACGCCCGTGTTGCTGGCGGCGTCGATCTCCAGCACGTCCAGGTAGCTGCCCGCGGCGATGGCCCGGCAGGTCTCGCACTCGCCGCAGGGGTCGCCGTCGCGGTTCTGCAGGCAGTTGATCGCCTTGGCCAGCAGGCGGGCCACGGTGGTCTTGCCGCAGCCGCGCGGGCCGGCGAAGAGGTAAGCGTGGCTGAGCTTGCCCTTGCGCAAGGCGGCGCGCAGGGTGCCGGTGACGTGGGTCTGGCCCACGACGCGGTCGAAGGTCTCGGGGCGATACTTGCGGGCGATGGCCTGGTAGCTCATGCTGCTCCGTCGCGGGCTGGAGGCTGATTTCGGCGGCGGGTCCGGCCCCTGCCGGGACAGGCAATCTAACACGCGGCGCCCCCGCCCGGCCAGCCGCGATTGCCGGCGCCACGGCGGGCGCGGGCGCAGTCCGGCCCCGGCCGCGAGGCCGCCGGCGCTGTCCGCAGGCGGAGGGAAGAGTGGGCCAGGCTGGCGGCGCACACGCCGAAGGAAGCGTACCGCTGCTACTTTCCAGTCCTGACGGGGTTGGCGCTCCGGCGTCACACCGGGCCTGGCCCATCATGTCGGTGCGGGGGCCCGCAGGCCGCCTGAAGAAGTGGTGGAGATGATCGGGTTCGAACCGACGACCCCTACGTTGCGAACGTAGTGCTCTCCCAGCTGAGCTACATCCCCACGCGCTGGGTATGATCGGCCCGGATCCGGGTTTTGTCAAACCCGCCGGCCGACCTTCCTGTCCTGGCGGAGAGGCAGGGATTCGAACCCTGGGAACCCGAAGGTTCAACGGTTTTCGAGACCGTCCCGTTCAACCACTCCGGCACCTCTCCGGGATATTCGCGATGTGTCTGCCGGTGGCGGAGAGGGAGGGATTCGAACCCTCGGAACCCGAAGGCTCACACGATTTCCAGTCGTGCCGATTCAGCCACTCTCGCACCTCTCCACCGGCAAGGTGGGGCAATATAGCATCCTACCTGCGGGAAATCAACACGGGTCCGCGGCCCGTGCAGCCGGCGCGATCAGCCCCGCCGGGCTTGGAAAAAATCCGTCAACAGGCCGCCGCAGGCGGCCGCGGCGATGCCCCCCACCACCTCCAGGTCGTGGCGGTAGGGGTTGCCCGCCAGCAGGCGCGCGGTCGAGACCACGGCGCCCGCCCGCGGATCCGGCGCGCCGTAGACCAGCCGCCCGACCCGGGCCAGGAGGATGGCCCCGCAGCACATGGTGCAGGGCTCGAGGGTCACGTACAAGGTGGCGTCGTCCAGCCGCCAGCTCTCCCCCGCCGCCGCCGCCGCCCCGATGGCCAGGATCTCGGCGTGGGCCGTGGGATCCTGCAGCTGCTCCACCTGGTTGGCGCCCCGGCCGATCACGCGGCCGTCGCGCACCACCACCGCGCCCACCGGCACCTCGCCCCGGGCCGCGGCCTCCCGCGCCTGCTGCAGGGCCTCGCCCATCCAGCGCTCGTGCCCTGCGAACACGCCCGGCAGGTCCGCGTCCATCAGCGGACCTCCGCCTCGGCGAAGCCCAGGTTGCCGGCCAGGTCGCGCACCTCCACCCGCAGGGGCCAGGGGTCGGGCGCCGGGGCGGCGCCGTCCCGGGGCCAGACGATCTCCCGGTCGAATTCCTCCCGGGCGCTGTCGCAGACGCGATCGGTCGGGTCCAGGCGCTCGCGGGTGCCGTCCGGCAGCACCACCGCCGCGCCGGCCAGCACCCCGGCCGCATCCTCGGCCCGGCAGCGCACCCTCACGCCGGCCGGCGTGCGCTCCACGACCAGGCGGTCGACCACCGGCGCCAGCACGCGCTCGACCCGGACCGCCTCGGCGGAGGGATTGTCCAGGCGGTCGGACGCCGCCAGGCGGACGGCGTACAGGCCGTCGGGCAGGCCGGAGGTGTCCCAGGACCCGAGAGTCTCCCGGGTGCCGGTCAGGACCGGGCGCCAGGCCTGCTCGCCCTGCCGCCGGTACTCCAGGTCGTAGACCAGGCGGTCCCCGTCCGGGTCCTCGGCCAGCCAGCTGAAGTGGCGCACCGGCCGGGTCGCGGCGGCGCGGCCGGCGTCGGCCCGCTGGTCCAAGGCGCTCTGCCGGCTGAACTCCACACGCAGCCCGCTGCGCAGGGTCTGGGTCACGTTCTCGCCCCGGGGCATCAGGCCGCCGGCCAGGATCGCCCCGATCTGCTCCGGCGCGAAGGCGGTGATCGCCGGCGGCAGGTTGGCGCGCCAGGCGCTGACGCTGACGGCGGTCACCTGCCAGGTGCGGGCGTCCCGGTCCTCGGGGAAGGTCACCCGCCACTGCAGGTACCGGCCCGGCGGCGCGGTGACGGGTTCGTCCCGGCCCTGCCGCGGCGAGGTCCACGGCGACCAGTCCGCGTCCGGGTCGGCGCGGTTGCCCGTGCGCACGGCGAACGCCGGCGCGGTCCCCTGGCCCGTGCCCTCCCAGCGCAGGCGCCCCCAGCGCACCGGC
The DNA here is from genome assembly GCA_046260475.1 of Candidatus Krumholzibacteriia bacterium. GTDB lineage: Bacteria > Krumholzibacteriota > Krumholzibacteriia > LZORAL124-64-63 > LZORAL124-64-63 > JACZKN01. Next base: position 8,788 of record JBHEPC010000333.1, read on the forward strand.
CGGCCCGCGTCCACGGGGCTGCTGACCGCGGCGCGGGGGCCGGGCGGATCCTCGCTCAGCGCGCTCAGGGCCCCGGGGTGGGCCTCGCAGACCACCAGGCGGTCCTGCCTTGGGTCGGGCAGGATGGCCATGACATCGCCCCCGTCCCAGCCGGCCAAAGGCTGCATCCCCGCCGGCGGGGTCAGGCGGTGCAGGATCGCCCGGCCGTCGTCCTCGCCCTGCACGCCGCCGCCCACCCAGCCCCAGCGCTCGGTCCAGGCGGCGATCATCAGGTCGCTCTCACCGGACCAGAACGGCGTGGCCAGCCCGTCCTCGTCCAGGCGGTAGAGGGCGGCCCGCGCCGGGCCGTCCACGAACTGCAGGTCGCGCAGGGAGATCATGCCCCCGTGCCCGTTGCCGTTGGCGTTGCCGTTGTCTTTGCGGCCGCTCCCGCTGCCGGCGGCCAGGGCCCGGCCGGCGCCGCCGCCTTCCCCGTCGGCGTCCGCGACCTCCAGGGCCAGGACGAACAGCGCCCCCGCGGGTCCCCGCAGGAACTGGCGCACCTCGCCTTGGTCCGCCTCGAACAGCAGCTGCGGCCGGTCCGGTCGCGCGGGATCCAGGCGGTAGACCAGGCCCGGCCCCTGGGTCGCGGCCAGCAGGCGGCCCTGCCCGTCCCAGGCCAGGTCCAGCACGTTCTGGGCGGGCAGGTCCACGACCGCGGCCAGGCTGCCGTCCGGCGCCAGGCGCCACACGGCCGCGGGGCTGCCGGCGGCGATCCACACGCTCCCGTCCGCGCCCTCCAGCAGGGACCAGGCATAGCCGCCGGGAATGCTTCCGTGGTCGGTGACGGTGCCGTCGGGAGCGATGCCCAGCACCTCGCCCTCGGGCCCGCAGCCCGCCAGCAGCGTGCCATCACGCCGCAGCACGAGGCTGAACACCTCGGCCGCCTCAAGCTGCGCCACCAGGCGCGTGCGGCCGCCGGCGGCGGTGTGGTGCACCTCGCCGCCGTGGCCGGTGCCGGAGTAGACGCCGCCCTTGCCGTCGGGCACGAGGCACCAGAAGACCTCCGGGCCCGCCGGCTCCAGGCGGCGGGCGCCCAGGCCCGCCACGAGGTGGCCCGCCTCGTCCAGGGCCGCGCCGTCCAGGGTCACGCCGGCCAGAGGCTGGCCCGCGGGCCAATCCCAGTACAAGGGGCCGGCGGCGGCCGGTGCGGCCGCCAGCAGCAGCGCGGCCGTGGCCAGGCAGGCCGGACCGGCGCAGGGACGTCGCGCGCTCATGGGCGTTTCTCCACGGTCAAGGGTGAGTCGCCGCGCCCCGCGCGCAGGTCCAGCAGCGCGTGGCCTTCCAGGATCCAGGCGACCGCAGCGTCGTGGCGGACGATCGTGTCGGCCAGGGTGCGCTGGTCGGCCGCCGTCCCGCGCCGCACCGTGCGGGCCACGCTGCCGGGCAGGGCGTCCAGTTCCTGGCCCGCCACCACCACGCCGCGCCCCGGGGCGAACAGGGCCACCGTCAGGGCGGCCGGCGAGCGCTCGCTGCGCAGCAGGCGCACGGTGCCGTCCAGGCTGGTCGGGGCGAAGAGCCCCGCCGCCCGCATGGCCTCCAGGGCGAACACGTCGGCCGCGCTGGCGGCCACCAGGCGGTAGGGTCCGGCGGGCAGCCCCGCCGGCACGTCCAGGGTCACCGGCAGGCGCAGGCGCTCGCCGCGCCGCGGCTCCAGTTCCACCTCCACGGTCAGGGGACCGCCCACGGCCGGCAGCTCGGTCGGCCCGGTCAGCCCGACGATGCGCGCGGTGGCCAGCCCCGGCGCGGTCTCCAGGTCGACGCTGACCTCCTTCAGGCGCACCGGCCGGTGGGGATTGGTCAGCAGGATCTGCAGCGGCGCCATGAGCTGGGGACCCAGTTCGGCCGCACCCCCGGGACCGGCCGCCGCGGCGGTGATCTCCAGGCCTTCGCGTCCCAGCGAACCGGGGGCCTCCCACCGGGTCCGCGCCCGCAGGCGCACCGTCTGCAGGCTGGCGTCGTCGCCGCCGGCGAGCAGCGCGTTGTAGGCCGCCCAGAACACCAGGGCCGGCAGCAGCTGCGGATCGTCGGCCACCTCGAAGGTGAAATCCGCCGCGCCATTTGGACCGGCGACGCGCACCTGCACCGGCACCAGGGGCGGGGCCTGGCCCAGCACGCCCAGCAGGCCGGCCCGCTGGTCGCGCTGCACCGTCCCGACCACCTCGCCGATGGCCCCCAACTTGAAGGACATCTGCCGGCTGGGGAAGACCGTCAGGATCGAGGCCGTGGCCAGGGGCAACGCCACCGGCCCCCGCTGCAGGAAGGGATGGCCGAACATCCAGACCCGGCCGTCCTCGACCCAGGTCACTGTGCCGACGGCCCCGAGCAGGGCGTCGCCCAGGACCAGCGGCACCGCGCAGGCGCCTCCCGGCACCAAGGCCAAGGGCGCCGCGGACGCCTTCGCACCGGCAGCGGACCCCCCGGCCGCCGGCAGGGCGGTCCCGGCCGGCCGGCAGATCCAGCTGCCCGGTCCGTCGGCAGCGCCGCCACCGGGCACAAGCACCGCCGCCAGGTCCACCGGATCGGGCCAGCCTCGCGGCAGCAGGGGCGCAGCCGGTTGCGCGGCCGGCAGCGGCTGCTGCGGCCAGAGGGCACGCGCCAGGCCCGGCGCCGGCGCCCCGCCCAACGGCGGCGGCCAGCCCGGCGCCGCCCCCGCGTCCAGCTGCGCGGCGTCCGGCACCGCGCCCGCCGGCACGGCGAACATCTCCGCGATGGGGGTCACCCCCGCCAGCGGCCGCAGCGCACCGCCCCAGCCGAAGGCCAGGGCCCCGGCCAGGCGCCCGTCGATGAACACGGGGCTGCCGCTCATGCCCTGCGCGATGCTGGAGGTCTCCAGGCCGTGCCCCGCCACCTCCACCACGATCAGGCTGCCCTGGGCCCGCACGTTGGGCTGCACCCCGATCACGGTCACGCCGAAGGTGTCGACCGCCGTCCCGGCGAACACCGACAGCCCATAGCCCGTCATGCCCGGGACGATCTGCTCCGGGGCGATGGTGGGCGGTCCGGCGGCGGCAGGCGACCCGGCCGCCAACGTCAAGGCCGCCAGCGCGGCGGTCAGGGCTGCGCCGCCCCATGTCCTGGTTCTGGTCACACAACGATCCTTCCACGTCGGCCCGGCCGCAGCCGGACCCGGCGATCCTCGGTCGGTAGGCGTTCCCATTCCCGGGTCAACGCCCGCGGCAGGCAACCTGCGGCCCGCCGCCGGACCCGGTGCCGCCCATCCCGGCATCTACGCCCGGGCCGGCCGGCAGTTCCCCCGCCATGCCCCGGCACCCTGCTCCGGCAAGATCGGGGCCGTGCGGCCCCCGGCCGCCGCCCTGCGGCCTTTAAAAAAGCGGCGGCCGGTTCACGCCGGCCGCCGCTCGTGCTTGGATGGTACGCCCAGGAGGATTCGAACCCCCAACCTTCTGATCCGTAGTCAGATGCTCTATCCAGTTGAGCTATGGGCGCACCTTGTCGAAGCTGGCGGAGAGGGAGGGATTCGAACCCTCGGTGAGTGTTACCCCACACACGCTTAGCAGGCGTGCACCTTCAGCCACTCGGTCACCTCTCCGGAATCTGGCGGAGGGCGAGGGATTCGAACCCCCAAGGGCCTCGCGACCCGGCGGTTTTCAAGACCGCTGCCTTACCAGTTAGGACTAGCCCTCCCGTTTCGCGGGCGGGATCGGGCGATCCCCTTGGCCTCAGGTCCGCTGCCCTGCCGGTGGACCGGTCTCCGCGCCGGGGCACAAAACGGGCGGCCCGCAAGCCGGCCCGCCGTACCATCGGCGCACGGCACGCTACTACTTGGACTTCCATTTGTCAAGGATGCGACCGACGCCTTTCTCGACCGCCTCGGTCCCCTGGTCGGCGGCCCCCGCCTTCAGGCGCGCCAGGTCCAGGCCCACCGACGGCCGCTCGGTCCGGCCCCCCAGGATCAGGTCTAGCCGCACCCGGCCGTCCTGGTCCCGCAGCGTCCCGGCCAGGAGCGACCAGGGTCCCAGGTTGGGCGTGAAGCCCGGCGGCAGCGTCACCTGCAGGGCCAGGTCGAGGCTCCCGTCCAGGCCCACCGACCCGGTCCCACGCCAGCGGGTGTCCGGTCCCTCCAGCTCCAGCTCCTGGACCACGTAGCGCCCGTTCCCGACTGCGAACACGTGGGCCAAGCGGTCGAAACGGATGTCCGTCAGGTCCTGGCGATCGCCCAGGTACGGGGCGACGTCCTGCAGCCAGTCCGTCGCGTGCAGGATCCCCTGGCCGGCGCCGACAATGCCGGTCAGGTTCAGGCTGGCGAGGGTCTCGTCCGGGTCGCCCAGGCTGCAGGAACCGCTGCCCGAACTGTCCAGCCGCCCTTCCAGCCGCCGGGCCAGCTCCGGGAGCCAGGGACCCAGCAGGTCCCCCGCCGGCACCCCCTGGGTCTGCCAGCTGAACGTCAGTTCCCCCCCCCGGCCCCACGCCCGGTCCACCGCGACCGTGCCTGCGAAGCGGCCGCCGTCCAGCGCGGCCGCCAGATCCAGGGTCGAGCCCCCCAGCACGAGGCGGTAGTCCCCGGTCAGGATCGCCTGCCCCTGGCGCACCACGCTCAGCCGCGGCCCGGACGCGCGCACCGCGCGCACCTCCAGGCGCCGCGCCAGCAGCGCCGTCAGATCCGGCCGCACTTCCACCCGGGCGACGTCCACCAGGAACGATTCGATCTGCCAGTCCTGACCCTGGGCCGCCCGCAGGCCGGCGCCGGTGCCCTCGAGCCGGCCGCGGCGCAGGATCAGCGCCGGACGCGGCAGCAGCGCCAGCCGGGCCTCGCCCAGGACGACCCGCGCCCCGGTCGCCGCCTCCGCCTGGCGCACAACCTGCGCGCGCAGGGCTTCGGTCGGCAGCAGCGGCGGCAC
>JBHEPC010000334.1:0-4532 GCA_046260475.1 Candidatus Krumholzibacteriia bacterium
GTCTCCAGCCGGCCGGGCCTGGCGCCCGGCGACTTCGTGCGGATCGTCGTGAGCGACAACGGCAGCGGCATGGACGAGGCGACGTCGGCCAACATCTTCGAACCGTTCTTCACCACCAAGGATGTCGGCAAGGGAACCGGCCTGGGGCTGGCCACCGTCCACGGCTCGATCATGCAGAACGGCGGCATCATCGACGTCGACAGCAAACCCGGCCGGGGCACCACGTTCTTCATCTACCTGCCGAGGTATACGGGCACGGCCGTTCCGGCGACCGCGGAAGGCGAGGCGCCGCTGCTTCTGAGCGGGACCGAGACCGTTCTGGTCGTGGAAGACGAGCCGTCCATCCTGACGATGGCCGTGGCGATGCTGGAGCGCCAGGGGTACACCGTCCTGGCGGCGGATTCCCCGGATGCGGCCATCCGCCTGGCCGCCGAATACGCCGACCCCGTCCACCTGCTGATCACCGACGTGATCATGCCCGGCATGAACGGCCGGGACCTGGCGGCCGCCCTGCAGGCGGTGCGCCCGCAACTGAAGTGCCTGTTCATGTCCGGGTACTCGGCGGACATCATCGCCCCCCACGGCGTGCTGGAGCGCGGCCGCCAGTTCATCCAGAAGCCGTTCTCGCACGAGGCGATGCTCACGCGGGTGCGGGAGGTTCTGGGCGGTTCGGAGCCGGATCAGGCCGAGGATGCACGGCACTAGCCCTGTGCAAGCGGCACCAGGCCGTCACGGGTCGGGCCGTTTCTTGGCTTTTTTCGGCCTACCGGCCCACGCCAGACCCAATGGAAAGGAGACGGAATCATGACGCGGACCACTTCGAGGACCTTCTTGATCCTGGCGGCCATGGCCGTGGCGGTGACCGGATTCGCCTTCGCCGGGGCCGATGACGACGCGAAAGGCATCGAGCAGGCGGTGCAGGACTACGTGAGCGCCCTGTACGACATGAAGCCCGAGCTGCTGGACGGGAGCGTCAGCCCGAAGCTGCAGAAGCTGGGCTACATGCCCGCGCGGGACGGCTCGGGTCTCGCCGAGGGCTGGATGACCTTCGACGAACTCAAGGACCTGGTCGGCCACCTGAACAAGGACGGCATGTTCGACCCCAAGACCTCGCCCCGCAAGGTGACCATCCTCGACCATACCGGCATGATCGCGACCATCAAGCTGGAGGCGGGCTGGGGGATCGACTACATCCACCTGACGAAGTTCAGCGGCAAGTGGATGATCACGAACGTGATCTGGGAGATGAGCGCCCACTAGCCGGACAAGTCCCGGCGGCTGGCTGGATCGGCCCGCAGGATGGTATATCCGCACCAGGGAGGTTCCACGTGACCAATGCCATCATCCTGCTCAAGGTCAGCAAGGACCGCATCAACGAGGTGGCGGAGACCATCGTCGATCTCGACGGCGTGTCGGAGGTCTACTCCGTGGCCGGCCAGTACGATCTGGCGGCGGTGATCCGCGCCAGCGGCGACAGCCAGGTGGCCGTGCTGGTGACCGAGCAGATCCTCAAGGTGCAGGGGATCCTCTCGTCCGAGACGCTGATCGCGTTCCGCACATATTCGCGGTACGACCTGGAACACATCTTCTCGATTGGCATGGACTAAGAGCGGCATGGACTGAGATCGGCATGGATTAAGGGCGCCCGTCGCCGCCCGCCGGGGCGGACAGGACGCGCAGGGCCTGCCGCAGCTCGCCCCATGCCCGCCCCGTCGGCGTGACCAGCTCGAAGTGCCCCGCCGAGCCCACCACGATGGTGCTGATGGCGTCGGACCCACCGGCGGCCGCGTAGTTCCGGGCGTGGAAGGCCGGCACGATGGCGTCCCGGCCGCCCGCGATCAGGACCTGGGGCACACCAAGAGGCAGCAGCTCGATCGGTGAGGCCCTCCGCAGCCGATCCGGATGCGCGGCCGGATCCCCGCCCAGCAGGCCGGGCACGGCCGCTCCGCAGCCCTGCGGAGCGTTGTAGGCCGCGAGGTCCGGGATCCCGGCCAGGCTGACCACCCCCACCAGGGCCAGGGGGTCGGTCCCGCGCAGCGGATCGTCCGGCGCCAGGACCCCGCGGGCCGCGAGCCACAGCGCCAGGTGGCCGCCGGCGGAGTGCCCGACCGCCACCACGCGGCCGGTGTCCAGCGGGTACGACCGGGCCAGGACCCGCACGTGGTCGGCGGCGGCGGCGGCGTCCGCGAAGGTGCCCGGCCAGCCTCCCCCGTCCTCGCCGACGCGGCGGTACTCGATGGTCCAGGTGGCGTAGCCCTCGGCCGTGATCGCGGCCGCCAGGCCGGACATGTAACCCAGGTCGTACTCCGCCAGCCAGCAGCCGCCGTGGACCAGCACGACCACGGGGAACGGGCCGTCCCCGGGCGGCAGCCGCAGGTCGCCGAAGCCGGAAGGATGGTCCGCGTAGGGCAGCCGCACATCCGCCGGCGGCCGGGGCCGGGCCACGGCCTCGGCGGCGGTCATGACCGCGCGGCTGCAGCCGCCGACGGCGCCGAGGACCGCCACCAGGACCAGCAGGACCACCAGGGCGGCCACCCCCAGGGTGAACGGAAGCGTGGGCATGCTCACGTGACCCTCCGGCGCTGGTGGAACTGCGGCTGGTCCCACGACCTGTCCGCCATCACCTCGGCCAGGATCCGCACCGCATCCCAGACGTCGACGAAGCGCAGATAGGCGGGTGCGAAGCCGAAACGCAGGATGTCCGGAGCGCGGAAGTCGCCGACCACGCCGCGCGCGGCCAGGGCTTGCACGATGGCGTAGCCGTGGGGATGCCGCAACGAGACCTGCGAGCCCCGCTGCTCCGCGGCGCGGGGCGATGCCGGCACCAGGCCGTGGTCGCGGCAGACCGGTTCGATCAGCGCCATGAACAGCGACGTCAGGGCGCAGGACTTCGCCCACAGGCGTTCGGCGCCGATCCCGGCGATCACGGAGACCCCCAACTCAAGCGCCGCGAGACTGAGGATGGGCGGAGTCCCGACCTGGAAGCGCAGCACCCCGGCGGCCGGGCGGTAGGTGGTGTCGAAGGCGAAGGGATCGGCGTGGCCCATCCAGCCCCACAGGGGCGAGCGCAGGTGCTCGTGCAGCCGCCGCGCGGCGAAGACGAAGGCCGGCGCCCCCGGTCCGCCGTTCAGGTACTTGTAGCCGCAGCCGACCGCGAAGTCGGCGTCGCACCCGGCCAGGTCCACGGGAAACGCGCCCGCGGAGTGGGCGAGGTCCCAGACCGTGAGCACCCCTTGCGCGTGGGCCCGCGCGGTCAGCGCGCCCAGGTCGTGGCGCTCGCCGGTGCGGAAGTCGACCTGGGTCAGCATCAGGACCGCGACGTCCTCGTCGAGGGCCGCATCGAGGCCGCTGCGGTCCACGAGCCGCAGGGACACGCCCTGCCCGAGCGCCTCGCCGAGCCCCTGCGCCATGTACAGGTCGGTGGGGAAGTTCTCCCGCTCGGAGAGGATGACCGTGCGCCCCGGGTTCAGGGCCAGGGCGGCCGCCAGCACCTTGAACAGGTTCAGGGACGTGGAGTCGGCCACGGCGATCTCTTCGGGGTGCGCGCCGACCAGCGGAGCGATGGCCGCCGCCGTCCTGCGCGCCAGGTCGATCCAGTCGCAGCGGTTCCAGGCCCCCACCAGTTCCCGGCCCCACTGCGCGCGGACGACGTCCGCCAGGTGGTCGGCGGCCTCGACGGTCGGCGGGCCCAGGCTGTTGCCGTCGAAGTAGAGGACCCCCGCGGGCAGGGCGAAGCGCGCCCGGTAGCCGGCCAGCGGATCGGCGGCGTCGAGGGCTTCGGCGTGGGGTCGGTCCGGGGCCGGTTTCATGATGGCCAGGTTTCCTGCCGGCTGAAGGGGGAAGGCGTCCCGCCCGCGGGCAAGCGGCGCCTCCGGTCATCCGCGTGCGCCCGGAAGTGTAGCAGACCTAGGACACCCGCCGCCACCGCGCACCCCGCCCCCGGCCGTCCAGCAGCAGGAGCCCCTCGTAGTAGGTTTGGGATCGCGGAGGGAAAAATAATCCAATTAGCCGTTTGATGATCCTATCCAGGCCTTAAGGAACGGGGTTCTGAGGAGGGACAACGCCACGCAGACCAGCCAAACCGTCGAGCACCAACAGCGTGCCGCCCCGCGACCGGTTGGCGAAGTCCGGCCGTCCTTGGTTTCTTGTGTGGGACGCCATCTTGTTGGAGGTCCCGACCATGCCCCACGAACGCCGTTTCGCCATCGCCGCCGCGCTGGCCGCCTCGCGGATCATCCCCCGCGGCACCCCCGTGCTCGGCAGCCTGACCCGCAGCAGCTTGATGACCTTCGCGACGGCGGCGGCCGTGACCTATGCCTTCGCCGGCCTCGCCCGGTCGAACGGCGGCCGGCCCGCGCCGGTGGCGGCGGCTCCGGCGCGCGCCTACGAGGACTGGACGCGTGACGAGCTCTACCGTCGCGCCCAGGAGTTGGAGCTTGAGGGGCGCTCGCGGCTCAACAAGGAAGAGCTGATCGAGGCGCTTCGGCAGCACGACGGTTGATCGGCCTGCCCCGGGGGACGCAAGGAGCCCC
>JBHEPC010000404.1:0-4172 GCA_046260475.1 Candidatus Krumholzibacteriia bacterium
GATTCACCGATGGGGTGAACTCGGTAGACATAGGAGAGCGAGGTCAACAGGCTGAACCCTGTCCACGCGAGCAGGAACAGAACGGTTGACCGGTTCTTCCATTTGCGTACCGACTTGTTATTATCTGCGTTCATCACAACCCCTCAATTGCCGGCCGGCCATATTCGCTATTTCGAGTTTCGGCTGGAATCCATTTGGATTTAGCGGAGGCTCGAACACCGGAGCAGGTGGTAATCCATTCTGGAAAACCTACCACTCCACGAATGCTGTAGTTGCCGACGGAGGTAGGCCGTGGCTGTAGCGAAGAACTCGATCGGATACTTGAGGACATCCAATCGACCTTGAATTGGCGGTATTTACTTGCGATTCGGGGCGCAGCGTCTAACATCGCTGTCGTGCGTTCCCAGCGAAAGGTACGCATCGGCCCGAGGTGACCGAATGCCCCATTCCCCCCTTGCCCCCCTCCAATCAAGGACTATCTTTGTCGCCGCAGCCGTCTCCCTGGCCCTCTACCACTGGCTTTCGCCAGATTTCGCCCTAGGAACCTTCGCCACCGCCCTCTGGGCCGTAGTCTGGTTTCGCAGCACCGAGGGCCTCATCCGCGCCGCCGCCCGCCCCAAGGGCCAGCCCCGCAACGAACGGGCGCTCCTGGGCTGGGGCGCCGTGAAATTGGCTGTTTACGGATTGGCGGTCTGGGTGTTATTTTCCCGGCCGTTTCCCGCACTGAGCCACGCCGTGGGCTTCACCCTGATGATGGTGGTCCTGGTGATCGGTGGGGCGCGCCTTAGCGTCACCAGCCCCCCGGCCCAGCCCCGACAGGATGACGATGCAGACGACCCGTAAGGCCCCGTACGCGACCTTCGCCATCGCGCTGGGCATCGCCCTGTTCGCCGCCGGCGCCTTCGCCCAGGAAGCCTATCCCGACGACCCCTCGGGCCACGACCCGGCCACCACCCACGCCGACCCGGCCGGCCCCCACGGCGACGAGCACGCCCAGGACGCCCACGCAGCCGACCCCCACGGCGACGCCGCCCACGCCGACGACCACGGCTCCATGCCCCACCTCCCCTCGGCCCTGACCTTCCTGGACGGCTACGCCTGGGTCCCGCCCGCCGCCAAGTCCTTCATGAAGGACTACAAGGACCCCATCTTCGCCCTCTTCATGGCCCTGGTCCTGGCCGGCGTGTTCGTGGCCATGTCCCGGCGCCTGGACCCCCGCCACCCCGGCCGCCTGCAGATGGCCGCCGAGATGCTCCTGGGCGGGCTGTACTCCCTGTTCCGCACCATCATCGGGGACGACGCGCGGCGCTACACGCCGTTTCTGGGCAGCCTGTTCATCTTCATCTGGTTCAACAACCTGTTCGGCCGCGTGCCGCTGGGCCACGCGGCGACCAGCAGCTTCGCCAACACCACCTTCGCCCTGGGCGGGCTCACGTTCCTGTACGTGCAGCTGATCGCCCTGCGCCTGAACGGGCCCAAGGGCTACCTGTTCCACATGGCCGGCTCGCCGCGCTCGGGGGTCGAGTGGGCCCTGGTGCCCCTGTTCTTCCCCCTGCACCTGGTGGGCGAGCTGATCAAGCCCGTCAGCCTGTCCCTGCGTCTGTTCGGCAACATCTTCGGCGAGGACACCCTGGTCGCCACCATGGTGCTGCTGGGGGCCGGCGTCAGCTATTCCCTCAGCGGCGGCGCCTGGTTCGTGCCCGGCCTGCCGCTGCAGTTCCCGTTCTATTTCCTGGGGCTGTTGTCCTGCACCATCCAGGCGCTGGTCTTCACGCTCCTGGCCACCGTCTACATCGCCCTGTGGCTGCCTCACGAGCATCACGCCGAGGCCCACGGGCACTAGCACCGGACGCAACGGCGTCCGGAACCACGGCGGGCACGGCCCGCGAACCTGACACGCGCGCACGCGTCTAGGAGGAACAATGGACCTGCTCGGACTTGCTCTCCCCATCGGTCTCGGCCTGGCCGCCATCGGCTCGGGCCTGGGTCTGGGCCGCGCCATCGAGGGCGGCATGAACGCCATGGGCCGTCAGCCGGAGGCCATCGGCCAGATCCAGACGGCCATGATCATCGGCTGCGCCTTCATCGAGGCCCTGACGATCTACGCCCTGGTCGCGACCATCCTGTTGATGGGCAAGGTTGCTTAGAGTCGAGTTGGACGTGACCCGGCGTGCGCACCGGTACGCGGGGGGCGGCTTTGGCCGCTCCCTGCGCGGATCCCGCGCCGCGGGCCCGGTCGCGCCGACTGAAGGGGACCCATCATGGAATTCGTGACGCCGAACATCACCAACCTGCTGACCACGGCGGTGGGGTTCGTCCTCTTCGTCTGGGTGCTGGCGAAGTTCGCCTGGGGGCCGATCCTGACGCTGCTGGACCAGCGGCGCGACGCCATCCAGGGCGACTACGCCGCCGCCGAGAAGAACCTCCAGGAGACGGAGCAGCTGAAGGTCGAGTTCGAGTCCAAGCTGCAGGACATCAAGGTCATCGAGCGCGAGAAGGTCCAGGAGGCCGTCAAGCGCGGCGAGGGGCTGGCCGCCAGCATCGTCGCCAAGGCCAACGAGGACGCCGTGCAGAAGGTGGCCAAGGCCGAAGAGGACATCGAGATCGAGACGCAGCAGGCCCAGCTGATCCTGCGCGACTCGGTGGTGGCCATGGCCATCGGCGCGGCCGAGAAGGTCATCGGCGAGCGGCTGGACGACCCGACGCACCGCCGGCTGATCCAGGAGTACATCGACAGCATCGGGACAGACGGCGCCACTGACGGCGGGACCGACGGCGGTTCCAACCCGGGGAGCCCGGACCATGCGTGATCGCAAGGTCGCGACCCGCTACGCGGGCGCCCTGCTGGCCTCGGCCAAGCGGGCGGGCGTGCTCGACGGCGTGGCCGAGAGCTACGCCGCCCTCAGGGACATGCAGATCAGCCAGTCGGCGCTGCGCGTCTTTCTGGACAGCCCCCAGGTGCGCACCCAGGAGAAGAAGGACCTGCTGCAGAAGGTCTTCGGCGGCCGCGTCGAGCCCCTGCTGCTGAACTTCATCGACCTGCTGCTGGACAAGAACCGCATCGAGAACTTCCGCGACATCGGCGAGGAGTTCGCCCACCTGGTGGAGCAGGAGCGGGGCGTGATGCGCGCGCGGGTCACCACCGCGATCGCGCTGCCCCAGGACCTGGAGCAGCAGCTGCAGGCCAGGCTGTCGCAGCTGACGGGCAAGACCATGATTCTGGACAAGCGCGTGGATCCCGCGGTGATCGGGGGGGTCAAGGTGGTCATGGAGCACAGGATCCTCGACGGCACCGTGCGCACCAACCTCGATCTGCTGCGCAAGACGCTGGAGAAGGCCCCGGTCCGCTAGACCGACGGCGTGAAGGAGAACGGCTTTGAAACTCCGCCCTGAAGAGATCAGCTCCGTCCTGGCGCAGGAGCTCGACCGCTACGGCCGCGACCTCGCGGTCGAGAGCGTCGGCACCATCCTGCAGGTGGGCGACGGCATCGCCCGCGTCTACGGCCTGCAGGACGTCATGGCCGGCGAGATGGTGAAGTTCCCCGGGGACGTGTTCGGCATCGTGCTGAACCTCGAGGAGGACTCGGTCGGTGTCGCCATCATGGGCTCGGACACCCACATCAAGGAAGGCGACCAGGTCAGCCGCACCGGCAGCATCGCCAGTGTGCCCGTCGGCGGCGGCGTGGTGGGCCGCGTGCTCAACGCCGTGGGCCAGCCCCTGGACGGCGAGGGGCCGGTGGTCTCCAGCGAGACCCGCAACATCGAGCTCAAGGCGCCCGGCGTGACGGCGCGCCAGCCGGTGAACCAGTCCCTGGCCACGGGCCTGAAGGCCATCGACTCGATGATCCCCATCGGCCGCGGCCAGCGCGAGCTGATCATCGGCGACCGCGGCACCGGCAAGACGGCCATCGCCATCGACACCATCATCAATCAGAAGGGCCAGGGCGTGCACTGCTTCTACGTGGCCATCGGCCAGAAGCAGTCCACCGTGGCCACGGTGCACAAGCGGCTGAAGGAAACCGGCGCGATGGAGTACACCACCATCATCGCCGCCAACGCCTCCGACCCCGCGCCCATGCTGTACCTGGCGCCCTACACCGGCGTGACCATGGCCGAGCACCTGATGTGGCAGGGCAAGGACACCCTGGTGGTGTACGACGACCTCTCCAAGC
>JBHEPC010000426.1:0-2634 GCA_046260475.1 Candidatus Krumholzibacteriia bacterium
GCCGCGGGCGGCAACGCCGGGCGGGAAAGGTCCCCGCCCGGCGTGCCTCGTCTCGGCTCCGCTCCGCTCCTACTTCACGAGGGTCATGCGGCCCACGTCACGGAAGTCGCCTGCGTCGATGCGGTAGAAGTACAGGCCCGAGGCGAGGTCCCGGCCGTCGAAGGTCACGGCGTGCACGCCCGCGGGGCGCACCTCGTCCACCAGGTCGCGCACCAGGCGGCCCCGGGTGTCGTAGACCTTCAGGCTGACCCGCGACTCGCGCGGCAGCGCGTACTCGATGGTCGTGGTCGGGTTGAAGGGGTTGGGGAAATTCTGGCCCAGGGTCGCCACGCCGGGCACCCCCAGGTCCTTGGCCACTTCGGCTCCGGCTGCCGCGTCGGCTGGCGGCAGCGCCAGGACCCGGCCGTCGGGCAGGGCCACGAACAGGCCGAAGGCCTCGCCGTTCCCGCTGAGGGACGGGTCCAGGAAGCCCGAGGCGAAGACGACGGCCGCGCCGTTGCCGAGGCCCGACAGGTCGGCCTGGTAGCTGGCGACGACGGTGCGGGGCTGCCCGGCGGGCGTCACCTGCAGGGTGTAGGGACGGGGCCGCAGCAGGGTGTAGCCGGAGAACTCGCCGTAGGCCAGATCCTGGATCAGGGGACGGCTCGCGCCCCACCGCGTGGCCTTGCGGATGTCCACGGCGGGGGCGTCGGTGGCGCCGTGGAAAGCCGTCACCGCCACCCGGCCCCAATAGCCGCGCTCGCGGGCGCCGGCCAGGGGCACCACCGTAAAGCCGATGGACGCGCCGCCCGGGTTGGGGGCGAAGGCGCCGGGATCGAGCACGCCCGTGGCCATGGCCACGTAGGCCTGGCGGTCGCCCAGGACCAGCGGGAAGACGGCCAGGGCGTCGTCGGCGGAGGTGCTGGTGCCCGGGGCGATGCCCACGTTCAGGGTCACGCCCGCCGGCACGTCGATGAACGGCGTGGCGGCGCGGAAGGCGAAGTCGTCCAGCAGCAGGTCGCCGTTGACGTACACGTCCACCGCGGCGGCGGCGGGATCGGCGGCGTTGTGGATCACCTGCAGGCGCGCCATGGGCCGGTCCGCCGGCAGGGCGACGACCTGGCCCGAGGGCAGCGCGGCGAACAGCCCGAAGGCCGGGCCGCCGCCGTTGGCCGCGGGATCGAGGAAGCCGGAAGCGAAGACGAAGGCCGAGCCGCGGGCCAGGCCGCGCAGGTCGGCGCGGAAGGTGGCCACCACGGCCTGGGGCTGGCCGGGCAGGGTGACGTCGACCAGATAGTCGCCGGCGAGCACCAGGCGGGTGTCGCCCACGTCGCCGTAGCCGACGTCGCCCCAGAGGGTCTTGCTCCAGGAGCCCTTGCGCACGCGCAGGTCCACCGCGGGGGCGTCGGTTGACCCGTGGAACGCGCGCAGCAGGACCGTGCCCCAGAAGGTCTGGGTGTACACCTTGTCGGCGGCGAAGAGGGTGAAGCCGATGCTGCGGCCGTCGGGATTGGCGGCGAAGGCCGACGGATCCAGGACGCCGTTGGCGACCGCGACGTAGGTGCCGCCGGCGGCCAGGGTGACGGGGAAGGTGGCCAGGGCGTCGTCGGCCGAGAGGCTCGTGCCCGGGGCCACGCCGACGTTCAGGGTCACTCCGGCCGGGACCGTGACGAAGGGCGTGGCGGCGCGGAAGGCGAAGTCGTCCAGCAGCAGGTCGCCGTTGACGTAGACGTCCACCGCGGCGGCGGCCGGGTCGGCGGCGTTGTGGATGATCTGGAGTTGGGCGGTGCCGGCCAGGGCGGCGCCCGGCAGGGCCACCAGCGCCAGGGCCAGCGCGAGGTTGCGGATGGTCTTCATATCGGTTCTCTCCCAAGAAGTGGGTTGGTCGGCGAACGGGTTCAGGGGCGATCCCTGAACGGGAATATTTCTGTACAATACCAGTACAAATATATTTCGTCAAGCCAATGTATATATAAAATCCGCCCTGCTTCGGCCCACCTCCCAGCGGTCGGTCGGCAAGACGAAGCCCGCAGGGCTATGCCCCTGCGGGCTCGAAAACGCCCGTTTGATCCTGCAGTGGCCCGCTAGCGGAGCCAGTGTCCCAGCGCCACCCCGGCGAACGTGGCCACCGCGTAGCCCAGGGTGCCGCACAGGATGGCCGGCATCACCAGCGTCCCCCAACGCCGGGCCACGGCCATGGCGGCGGCTGTGGTGGGCCCGCCCATGTTGGCATTCGACGCGATCACCAGCTCGGCCAGGTCCAGGCGCAGCAGGCGGCCTCCCAGCAGCAGCACCGCCAGGTGGATGATCAGGATCAGCGCCGCGAACACGAACAGCACCGGGCCGACCCGCATCACCACCAGCACGTTGGCGCTGGCGCCGATCACCGCGAAGAAGATCTGCATCAGGAAGGCGCCCGCGGTGTCGGCGCCGTCCAGCAGGGCCATGCGCCCGGGCAGGGCCGTGGCCAGGACCACCGTCAGCGCGGTCAGCACCAGGATGCCGCCGCCGCGCCAGCGCAGGACGTCGGCAACGATGAAGCCCACGGCGCACAGCGCGAAGGCCAGGGCCACGGCCGCCGCCAGGCGTCCCGGCGCGGGGAAGGCGGCGTGGGCCGCGAACCCGCCCGCCACGGCCTGCCCGTCGTGCCGGCGG
>JBHEPC010000449.1:0-19204 GCA_046260475.1 Candidatus Krumholzibacteriia bacterium
CCGCCGGAGCTGTCGGTGGCGGCGGCGCTGGAGGCCCTGGTCGAGCAGGAACCGGCGGCGGAGTCCCCGGAGGCCGACCCGCAGGAATATGCCCGGCGCCGCGGCTCGTCAGGGGTGTTCTGGCTGGTGGCGGCGGCGGCCACGGTGCTGATCGCGCTGGTGGGTTTCTATTACGTGAAGTTCGTGCGCGTCACCGACGGTGACCTGTTCGCCGGGGCGCCCACGGCCGCGGTGCAGCGGCCGGCGCCGCCGCCGGCGGCGGTGCCGGACACCGGCGGCACCGGCTCCCAGGTGGCGATGGTCCCGGCGGGCGTGGGCGCCGACACGGCTGTTGCGGCCGCGGACACCGCGGCTGCGCAGACGCAGCCGACGCCGACTGAGGCGGAGCCGGAGCCCGCGCCGGAACGGGCGACGGCCGAGCCGCCGGTGGCGGCACAGCCGACTCCGGCCGCCGGCGAGGACGCCGCGCCTGCCTTCGATCCGGCGCCCTACGAGGAGCCGGTGGGGGCGGCCGGCTGGGCCCTGCAGGTGTACTCGTTCCGGGACAGCGCCTCGGCCGGCCAGGAGATGGCAACCCTGGGCCGCCGTGGCCTGGGGTCGGCGGTGCGGGTGGTCGAGCTGCCCGGATCGGGCCGCTGGTGGCGCATCTACGTGGGGAGCTTCCCCAGCCGGCAGGCGGCCCGCGCGGCCATGCCGGCCCTGTTCGGCAAGCTTGGCATCGACTGGGCCCAGCCCTCCCGGTTCAGCGTCGCGGCGACGGACACGGCCGGCCGGTAGGGGCGTCGCCCGGCGGGCGGCGCGCCCGTGGCGGGCGGGCCGCAGGGCATCGCAACCATGGTTTGCAGCGGAAGGTTGATCGCTTGAGACTCAAAGCCATCGAACTGCAGGGCTTCAAGTCCTTCGTGGACCGCACGCGCCTCGAATTCGACGAGGGCATCACCGCCATCCTCGGCCCCAACGGCTGCGGCAAATCCAACGTGGTGGACGCCGTGCGCTGGGTGCTGGGCGAGCAGTCGGCCAAGCAGCTGCGCGGCGGCAAGATGGACGACGTCATCTTCAAGGGCACCACCAAGCGGCGCCCCGTGGGCATCGCCGAGGTCACCCTGATCTTCGACAACGAGGACCGCGGCCTGCCCGTGGACTTCACCGAAGTCGCCATCAAGCGGCGGGTGACCCGCGACGGCGGCAGCGACTACTTCCTGAACGGCTCGCCCTGCCGCCTGAAGGACTTCCGCGACCTGTTCTACGACTCGGGCGTCAACAACACCTCCTACTCGATCATCGAGGAATCGATGATCAAGCAGATCCTCAACGAGAACAACACCGAGCTGCGCACCCTGCTGGAGGAGGGCTCGGGCATCACCAAGTACAAGGCCCGGCGCAAGGAGACGCAGCGCAAGCTGGAGCGCACCCAGAGCGACCTGACCCGGCTTTACGACATCATCGACGAGATCGGCAAGGAGGTGCGCTCGCTGCAGCGGCAGGTGGGCAAGGCCCGGCGGCACCAGCGCCTGTACAAGGAGATCCGCGCCCTCGAGCTGGCCACGGCCGCCCGCCGCCGCGCCGACCTGGACCACGAGGAGGCCGAGGCCCGCGAGCGGCTGGCCGAGTTCCGCACCGCCGCCGAGGCGGGCGTCGGCGAGCTGGCCGAGTTGCAGGCGCGCATCGAGCAGGTGCGGCCGCAGATCGACGAGCGCGAGGCCGAGCGCCGCCAGCTGGAGGAGGCCCTGCAGGCCTTCGAGGAGGAACTGCAGGAGACCGAGCGCCAGGTGCTGGTCCTGCAGCACCGCATCGACGAGCACCAGCGGCGCATCGACGCCAACGTCGAGGCCGTCGGCGAGGCCGAGCACCGCCAGCAGGAGATCGAGGGCCAGATCGAGCGCCTGGGCGGCCACCTCGAGAGCATCGCCGCCGAGCTGGAGACCGGCGGCCACCTGCTCGCCGAAAGGGCCGAGACCCTGCAGATCCTCGAGGAGCGCCTGTCCCGCGACCGCGCTGCCCTGGACGACGCCACCCGCCGCAACCTCGAGGTGATCGAGAGCGACGCCACCCAGCGCAGCCGCCTGCGGGAGCTGCAGGTCAAGCAGGAGAACCGCCGCGAGCGGATGGCCAGCCTGGCCGAGGACCGCGAGACGGCCCTGCGCCGGGGCGCCGAGGCGCAGACCCATCTGGGCGAGTTGGACACGGCCCGCCGCGAGGCCGTCGGCCGCCGTTCCGGCCTGCTGGAGGAGCTGGCCCGCACCGAACGGGACGAGGCCGGCCTCGAGTCCGCCGCCGGCGCCCTGCAGGAGCAGGCCGCGACCCTGCAGGCCCGCCGCGAGGCGGCCCGCTCCACCAGCGACCTGTTGCGCCGCCTGCACGAGGATTATGAAGGCTACGGCCAGGGCCCGCGCGAGGTGCTCAAGCGCCACGGCGGCGAGGCCCGCGTCACCGGCGGCCTGGCCGACCTGCTGCGTGTGCCGGCCGCGGACGCGGCCGCCCTGGAGATCCTGCTGGCCGACCTGCTGGACGCGGTCGTCGTCGACGCCCCGGGCACGGCCCTGGACCTGGTGCGCGAGCTCCGGGACGGAGACCTGGGCCGGGCCGCCTTCCTGTGCGGCGGCGGCTTCGGCGACGGTGCCGACGGCACGGGCGGCGCGGCCGCAGCCGCCGGCGGGCGCCCCGCCCACGAGGTCATCACCGGCCCCGGCGCCCAGGTGCCGGCGTTACGCAACTTGTTGCTCCGCACGACGATCTTCGCATCCGATGAGGAAGCGCTCGAGGCTGCGTCCCGCTGGTCCGGCCCCGGCGTCGTGACCTGCGTCAGCCGCGCCGGTCTGCTGGTGCGCAGCGACGGCACCATCCGCGGCGGCCGGGGCGAGGACGACGCCGACGCCGCCGCCTTGATCGGCCGCAAGGAGAAGCTGGACGAGCTGGAGCGGGAGGTGGCCGCCCTGGATCGGAAGGTCGGCGCCGCCCAGGAGCAGGCCGCCGCCAACCGCGCCCGGCGCGAGGAGCTGCGCGAAGCCCTGATCGCCGGCCGCGGCCGCCTGGCCGCCGTGGACACGGAACTCAACGGGCTGCAGGTGCAGCTGGCCCAGTCCGCCCACGTGCGCGACACCGCCGGCCAGCGCGCCGCCGAGATGGACCAGGAGCGGGAGCGCCTGGCGGGCGAGGTCCAGGACCTGGCCGGCCAGGAGCAGCAGCTGACCGACCTGCTGGCCGAGAGCGGCCGCCTGCGCCTGGACAGCACCACCGCCCGGGACGAGCTGCGCCGGCAGGTGCAGGAGGCCGAGTTGGCCCGGGACGAGCTGCGGGCCGAGGTGGAGGAGCTGCGCCTTGGGCACCAGCGCCGCCAGGGCCAGCAGCGGGAGACCGAGACCACCCTGACCCACCTGCGCGCGAACGTGGCCGAGCAGTTCGCCCGCCGCCAGCGCCTGGCCGAGGACAACGAGGTGGCCCGGGAATCCATGGCCGCCCTGGGCGAGGAGCTGGGCGCCAAGCGCAACCTGCTGGCCCGGGGCATGGACGAGCGGGAGCGCCGCCGCAAGGTGGTGCGCGCCGCCGCCGAGGGCATCCAGGCCATGCACGAGGAGACCGCCGCCTGGCACGAACGCGTCCAGGTGATCGAGAAGCAGCGGGGCGGCTACCGCGAGCAGGCCCACGAGATGCAGACCCTGCTGGCGACCCTGGAGATCAAGCGCAACAACCTCGAGGAGCGCATCGAGCAGCAGTACAAGGGCAGCTTCCGCGACCTGATCGCCGCGGTGGACGAGGCGGACCTGCCCCAGGAGCTGGAGCGGGAAGGCGGGATCTTCCAGCCGGAGCAGGCCCGCGCCCTGCTGGACGACCGCCGCGAGAAGCTCAATTCCCTGGGGCCGATCAACCACCTGGCCCTCGAGGAGTACGACACCAAGAAGGAGCGCCTGGACTTCCTGGAGGCCCAGCGCGACGACGTGGAGAAGGCCCGCGACGACCTGCAGAAGGCCATCGCCGAGATCAACCGCACCGCCCGCAAGCGCTTCGTGCAGACCTTCGAGGAGGTGCGGCGCAACTACATCGCCGTCTTCCAGACCCTGTTCAAGGGCGGGCGCGCCGACCTGCAGCTGATCAAGACCGACGACCCGCTCGAGAGCAGCCTGCACATCACCGCCCAGCCCACGGGCAAGGTGGTCGACCACGTCTCCCTGCTCTCGGGCGGGGAGCGCTGCCTGACCGCCCTGGCCCTGCTGTTCGCCGTCTACCTGGTCAAGCCGTCGCCCTTCTGCATGCTGGACGAGGCCGACGCGCCCCTGGACGACAGCAACATCCAGCGCTTCGTCACCATGCTGCGGGAGTTCAGCCGCAACACCCAGTTCCTGGTCATCACCCACAACAAGCTGACCATGGAGACGGCCAACCACCTGTACGGCGTGACCATGATGGAGCCCGGCTGCAGCTCCATCGTCTCGGTCAGCTTCAGCGACGTGGCCGAAAGCCGGAGCGACGAGCAGCTGGCGGCGAACATCGCCGCCCGTCGCCGGAACATCGACCAGGCCGAGGATGCCCGCGGCGGCCAGGGCGCCATGGCCTTCGGGGACGAGGACGACGAGCCGGCCGCGGCGGCCGCCACCGGGACGGACGACGCCACCGGGACGGACGACGCCGAACCCGCCGTCGCCGAGCGGACCCCGGGCACCCTGGAGGCCAGCGAGTGATCCGCGGCGCGCTGAACCGCTTCCGGCAGGGCCTGCACAAGACCCGCTCCGGCCTGGTGGACGGCCTGCGCGGCCTCTTCGGCAGCCGCGTCCGCCTGGACGCGGAGACCCTCGAGCGCATCGAGGAGCTGCTGATCTCCGCCGACATGGGCGTGCAGTCGTCGGTGGCCATCACCCGCAGCATCGAGAAGCGGTTGAAGGAGGAGGGCGGCGAGGCCACCCTCGAGGCGGTGCTGGGGGTCATCCGCGGCGACGTGAGCCGGATCCTGACCTCGGCCCAGCCCAAGGTGCGCCCGCCCCGCTGGGACGAGGGCACCGGCGGCGGCAAGGGCAAGAAGAGCCGCAAGACGAAGCAACCGGACGCGGCGGCCGTTGCGACCGACGGCCCGCGGGTCATCTTCGTGGTCGGCGTCAACGGCACGGGCAAGACCACCACCATCGCCAAGCTGGCTTACCTGCTCAAGGGCGAGGGCCAGTCGGTGCTGCTGGCCGCCGGCGACACCTTCCGCGCCGCCGCGGTGGAGCAGCTCGTGGTGTGGGCCGACCGCGTGGGCGTGCCCTGCGTGCACCAGGGCCCGGGCGCCGACCCGGCGGCCGTGGTCTTCGACGCCCTGAGCGCCGCCGAGGCCCGCGGCACCGACGTCGTGATCGTGGACACGGCGGGCCGCCTGCACACCAAGACCAACCTCATGGACGAGCTGGGCAAGGTGGCCCGGGTCATCCGCCGCAAGACCGGGCGCGACCCCGAGACCCTGCTGGTGGTGGACGCCAACACCGGCCAGAACGGCCTGGCCCAGGCCCGGGTCTTCGCCGAGACGGTGCCCGTGGACGCCCTGGTGCTGACCAAGCTGGACGGCACCGCCAAGGGCGGCATCGTCGTCGCGATCGCCGAGACCCTGGGCCTGCCCGTGCGCTACGTCGGCATGGGCGAAACCGCGGCGGACCTGGCGCCCTTCGACGCGGACCTCTTCTGCGACGCTCTCTTCGCGGGTTGGACGGATGCGGAAGCCGCGGCCGAAACCGAGTAGCCCCACCCGCCGGGGCGGTGCCGGCCGCCGCGGTCGGCCCGGCCGCACCGGCGGCAAGGGCGGCGCCGTGCGCCGGGTCGAGTCCCTGCTCGACCGCGTCACCGGCCGCGGCGACACCGGCCGCGACGGCCGCCGCCGCGAGCCCTGGACCGGCGCCCGGAACCTGGATCTGCAGCGGGACCGCGAGACCTTCGATCGCCTGGTCGCCCTGGACTTCGACTACCTGATGGGCCTGCCCCTGGCCGCGCCCGTGCGCATCCTCGCCGACCTGCTGCCCCAGTCGGTGCTGGGCCGGGCCCAGAACGGGCACGGCTGGTTCACCGACGAGTTCGGCACCTCGCTGCGCTTCCCCGACGCCACCTTCGACCGCGTGCTGACCGTGCTCGAGCGGGGCGACCCGGGCCTGCAGGGCCTGCGGGTGCGTCGCCGGCGGGGCGAGCTGCTGTCCCGCTTCGGCGCCTGGCTGCTGGCGCGGCTGGACCAGCCCGAGCTCGAGCTCGTGGTCGACGGGCAGCCCCTGCTGGGCGTCGACTTCGTGGCCGCCACGAAGGTCGACACGCGGGCCTTCCTGACCGGCCTGGTGCTGGCCGGCTGCATGGACGACTGGTCCTGGCGGCGCTCGGCCATGCAGCTGCACCGCGCCACCTACGGCGGCACGCCCCTGCAGATCGGCGGGGGCGAGATCATGATCGTCGACCGGGAGAAGTACGATCTCTGCGGCCTGGGCGACCCGGGTGCGGTCGAGTTCGACGACGAGCAGCTGCGCACCCTGCGGGACATCGGCGTGATCTGCCGCGACCCCGACGCGGCCTACGCCTTCCCCGCCCACGACCAGGCCTTCTTCCGCCGCCGCCTGGGCGACGGCGTCTGCGACGACATGGCCATGGTCTGGGTGGGAGCCAACCACGGCTGGGCCGGCTTGATGGGCGCCTTCGTCATGGACGCGGTGGACACCTACGACAAGTTCCTGCTGGACCTGACCTGGGGCGGCTACGACGGCTGGCTGGCCCGGCAGGTGCAGGAGCACTTCCGCCGCACCGAGGGGCGGCCCCTGGTGGGGGACCGGGAGATCCTGGACCTGATCGCGTTCGCGGCCAAGCGCAACGACCCGCCCGTCTCCTTCAGCTCGTCGCACCGGCGCCTGATCCAGACCGAGCAGGGCAGCGCCGTGCCCACCCTGCTGAACCACTGGCGCTTCCTGCAGGGGGAGCCGGTCTTCGACATCCAGCTGGGCTTCAGCCGCGTGCCGGCCAAGGTCTTCTACACCGCGGCGCGGGCGCGCCTGCAGGCGGCGGGGCTGGACGCGCGCGAGCCGGAGTGGACGGTGGTCAGGACGCGGCGCCGCTGACCGGGTCGGCCAGGCCGGAGCGGTACGGCTGCGGCAACACCAACCGGAACAGCGCCCCGCCCAGCAGGGGCGAGGCCTCGATCTCCAGCAGCCCGCCGTGCTCCATCGCGCAGGCCCGCACCGACAGCAAGCCCAGGCCGGTGCCCCGGGGCTTGGTGGTGAAGAAGGGCTCGATGATCTGCTGCTCCAGGCCCGGCGGCACGCCCGGCCCGGCGTCGTGCACCTCCACCGACAGGACGCCGTCGCGGGCCCGGGCCACCACGCGGATCTCGCCCGGCTCGGCCATGGCCTCGCCCGCGTTGAGGATCAGGTTCAGCAGGGCGCCCGTCAGCAGCGGGGCGTTGACCGTGGCGACCAGGTCCTCGGGCACGTCCCAGCCCACCACGTGGGGCCGCACCGTCTCGTGGCGGCCGCCCAGTTCGACGATCTCGCGCACGAGCGGCGCCAGGGCCTGCTGCTCGAGCTGCCCGGGCAGCGAGCCGCGGGACAGGTCCATCAGGCGGCGCAGGGCCCGGGTGGCCCGGTCGCAGCTCACAAGGGCCCGCTCGGCGTGGTCCCGCGCCTCGGCGCCCAGGGCGGGATCGTCGGCCAGCAGTTCGACGTTCCCGCGCACCGCCATCAGCATGTTGTTGGTGTCGTGGCAGGTCGAGGCGGCCAGGACCCCGGCCATGGCCACGTGCTCGGACCGGGCCAGGCTGCGCTCCTGGGCCAGCAGCGCCTGCTCCTGGTCCCGGATGCGCCGCAGGTAGGCGTAGGTGATGCCGAACAGCAGCAGGGCCGACAAGACGACGAAGGCCTGGCCCTTGACCCGCTCGATCAGCTCGAGCACGCCGACGTCCGGCGCCAGCGCCGCCGCCAGGCGCCCGGAGAACCAGATGTACGGCAGGCAGACCACCAGGTAGCCCAAGGCAAAGACCGCCGCCGAGCGCAGCGGGCTGACCGAGCCGGTGCGGCCGAGGCCCGCGGCGAAGTTCGGGCCGACGGCGGGTTGGCGACGCTGCGCACGGGGCATGGGCGACCTCCCGATGGGGAACGGCGGGGCGACCGGGTCACTCTATAACGGACCGCGCGCCCGGCCAACCCCGGATCCCGCCCGGCGGGGCCGCTTGACCCCGGCCGCGGGCGGGCTTACCATTGACAGCGACAACTCCATAGGCCCGGCCGCCTGCCGGGCCGCAGACCTCAACTTCGGGGCGGGGTGGAAATCCCCACCGGCGGTGAAAGCCCGCGAACCGGCGTCCCAGGCGATCCTTCGGATCGGGACGGCGGCTGACCCGGTGCAATTCCGGGGCCGACGGTGAAAGTCCGGATGGGAGAAGTTGGCGGTGTGCCTGCGCGCGCGTGCCTGCCGGTGACGGCCGGCCGGGCGTGCCTGCCCTGCTTGCTCCCCGTCGCCACAGCCCCGCGCGTGCGCCCATGAGCGACGACCGCTGGTCCGACGCCGACCGCGCCTTCATGGCCGAGGCCCTCGCCCTGGCCGCCGGCGTGCCCGACCGCACCTGGCCCAACCCGCCGGTGGGCGCGGTCGTGGTCAAGGAAGGCCGCGTGGTCGGCCGCGGCGCCCACGCCGGCTGCGGCCGGCCCCACGCCGAGATCGTCGCCCTGGACCAGGCCGGCCAGGCCGCCCGCGGCGCCACCCTCTACGTGACCCTCGAGCCCTGCAACCATACCGGGCGGACCGGCCCCTGCGCGCCGGCGGTGGCCGCGTCTGGCGTCCGCCGCGTGGTGGTCGCCATGCGCGATCCCAACCCCGCGGTGCTGGGCGGCGGCTGCCGCCACCTGCGGGACTGCGGCCTGGCCGTGGCCGCCGGTTGCCTCGCCGGGCAGGCCCTGGACCTGGTCTGGCCCTTCGTGGCCAGCGACGGCTTCGCCCGGCCCTACGTCGAACTGAAAACCGCCACCAGCCTGGACGGCAGGTTCGCGCCCGTGGGCGTCCGGCCCGGCGGCCCGGCGCCCGTCTACCTGACCGGCGAGGCCGCCCGCCGCGACGTGCACCGCCGCCGGCGGCGCGTCGACGTGGTGCTGGTGGGCGAGGGCACGGTGCGCGCGGATCGTCCGCGCCTGGACGGGCGCCTGGCCGCCGGGGCGAGCGGCGTGCCCGTGGCCGATCCCCTGCCCGCGTACGTGGACACGGACCTCAGCTAGTCCGGCGGCCTGCCCGCGACCCGCTACCTGGTGTTCGCCGGCGAGGAGGCCCGCGGCGCCGCCGGCGGCGCGGCCGTCGCGGCGGACGGGGGCGAGGTGGTCTACTGCCGCACCCGGGACGGCCGCGTGGACCCGGCCGACCTGGTGCGCCGGCTGGCCGCCCGCGGCCTGGTGACCCTCATGGTCGAGGGCGGGCCGCGCCTGGCGGCGTCGTTCCTGGCGGCCGGCCTGGTGGACCGCTGGCTGCGCTACGAGGCGCCGGTGGTGCTGGGGGCGGGTCTGGGCTGGCCCGAGGCTACTGCCGCTGCGGACGCGGCGCTCCCTGGCGCCTTCACCGTGACGGCCACGGTACCCCTGGACGCGGACCTGCTGACGATCCTGGACCGCAACCCGTTCGCCGCGGCCCTGGGCCGCGTGACGCTGTAGGAGGCCGCATGTTCACGGGCCTGGTGCGGGAGATCGGCGTGCTGCGGGGCGTGGGCCGGCGCGGGGGCATCATGCGCCTGGACATCGCCGCGCCGGTGACCGCGGCCCGCGTCGCCCCGGGCGATTCGGTCGCCGTGGCGGGCATCTGCCTGACGGTGACGGCGGTGCGGGGCCCGGTCTTCAGCGTGGAGGCGGCCAGCGAGACCCGGCGCCTGACCACGCTGCAGCATTGGCGCGTGGGCCGGCGCCTGCATCTGGAGCCGGCGCTGCGGGTGGGCGACCCCCTGGACGGGCACCTGGTGCAGGGCCACGTGGACGGCGTGGGCACGGTGCGGGCGGTCCGGCGCGCCGGGCGCGACCTGCTGGTGACCGTCAGCCTGGGCCCGGACCTGGCCCGCTTCCTGGTGCCCAAGGGCTCGGTCGCGCTCGACGGCGTGAGCCTGACCGTGGACGAGGGCCCCCACACCGACCGCTTCACCGTCAACCTGATCCCCCACACCCTGCAGGGCACGACCTTCGCGGGGCTGAAGCCGGGCCGGCCGGTGAACCTGGAGATGGACGTGCTGGTCAAGGCCGCCCGCGCGGGCGGGCTCGCCGGCCTGCCCGCGGTGGCGGCCGCCGACGCCGACGCCGGTGACGCGGCGGCGCCGCTGACCATGGACCGCCTGCGCGCGGCCGGCTTCGGCCGCCGCCCCGTGAAAGGACGCCCATGAACGCAGCATTCCGCATCGACACGGTCGAGGACGCGCTGGCGGCCCTGCGCCGGGGCGAGCTCGTCGTCGTGGTCGACGACGAGGACCGGGAGAACGAAGGCGACTTCATCGTCGCCGCCGAGAAGGTCACCCCCGAGGCCGTCAACTTCGTGGCCAAGCACGGCCGCGGCCTGGTCTGCCTGGCGGCCACGGGCGAGCGCCTGCGCGAGCTGGACCTCGAACCCATGGTGGCCCGCAACACCGCCAGCCTGGGCACCAACTTCACCGTGAGCATCGACGCGGCCACGGGCGTGACCACGGGCATCTCGGCGGCCGACCGGGCGCGCACCGTGCAGGTCTTCATCGACCCGCAGAGCCGCCCGGGCGACCTGGCGCGGCCCGGGCACATCTTCCCCCTGGAGGCCAAGCCCGGCGGCGTGCTCGAACGCGCCGGCCACACCGAGGCCGTCGTCGACCTGTGCCGCGCGGCCGGCCTCTACCCGGCGGGTCTGCTCTGCGAGATCATGGACGACGACGGCGAGATGGCCCGCCTGCCCCGCCTGCGCGGGATCGCCGACGAGCACGGCCTGACACTGGTGACCATCGCCGACCTGATCCGCTGGCGGCGCGGCCACGAGAAGCTGGTGGTCCGCGAGGCCGAGGTGCCCCTGCCCACGGCCTTCGGCACCTTCCGCATGGTGGCCTACACCACCCGCGTCGACGCCGCCACCCACGTGGCGCTGGTCAAGGGCGAGATCACGCCCGACGAGCCGACCCTGGTGCGGGTGCACAGCGAGTGCATGTCCGGCGACCTCTTCCACAGCCAGCGCTGCGACTGCGGCGAGCAGATGGAGGCGGCCCTGGCGGCGATCGAGAAGGAGGGGCGCGGCGTCTTTCTGTACATGCGCCAGGAGGGCCGCGGCATCGGCCTGATCAACAAGATGAAGGCCTACGCCCTGCAGGACCTGGGGGCGGACACGGTCGAGGCCAACGAGAAGCTCGGCTTCGCCCCCGACCTGAGGGAGTACGGCATCGGCGCGCAGATCCTCCGGGACCTGGGCGTGCGCCGCATGCGCCTGATGACCAACAACCCCCGCAAGATCGTGGGCCTGGAGAGCTACGGCCTGGAGATCGCCGCGCGCGTGCCGGTCCAGGTCGTGCCGAACCAGAGGAATGCGAAGTACCTGCAGACCAAGAAGGCCCGCCTGGGCCACCTGCTGGATCACCTGTAGAGGAGGAGGACACGATGGGCCGCACCTTCGAGGGCAAGTTCACGGCGGGCAGCGCGAAGATCGCCATCGTCGCCAGCCGTTTCAACGACTTCTTCACCCGCGAGCTGCTGGACGGGGCGCTGGACTGCCTGCACCGGCACGGTGTCGCCGACAAGAACATCGACACGGCCTGGGTGCCGGGCGGTTTCGAGATCCCCATGGCCGCCAAGCGCCTGGCCACCAGCGGCCGCTACGCCGCCGTCGTCTGCGTCGGCTGCATCATCCAGGGGGACACGCCCCACTTCCAGTACGTGGCCGGCGAGGTGACCAAGGGCATCGCCCAGGTTTCGCTGGAGACGGGCGTGCCCATCGCCTACGGTGTGGTGACGGCCGAGACCCTGGACCAGGCCATCGAGCGGTCCGGCACCAAGGCCGGCAACAAGGGTTTCGACGCGGCGCTCACGGCGCTCGAGATGATCGACCTGTGGGCCGCCATCGACAAGGGTTGACCGACGCGACGAGGAGACGCCGATGGCCCGCTTCGACCGACCGGAACCGGACGAGTTCGCGCCCTACTACCGGCAGTACCTGGACCTGGTGCCGGCCGGGGTGACCAACATCCTCAACCACCTGAAGGTGCAGGGACAGGCCACGCTGACGCTCATGCGCGGCCTGGACGACAAGGCGGGCGACGCCCGCTACGCCCCCGGCAAGTGGACGGTCAAGGAGTTGGTCGGCCACCTGATCGACACCGAGCGGGTGTTCGCCTTCCGCGCCCTGTGGATCGCCCGCGGCGCGCCCGAACCCCAGCCGGGCATGGACGAGAACCTGTGGGCGCAGCACGGCGGCGCCGGCCGGCGCCGCATGGCCGAGCTGTGGCGCGAGCAGCACGTGTGCCGCACCGACCACCTCTACCTGTTCAAGAGCCTGGACCAGGCGGCGGCGGAGCGACGCGGCAAGGCCAACGGGGTCGAGATCTCGGTGCGCGCCCTGCCCTGGCTGATCGCCGGGCACGAGCGGCACCACCTGGACGTGCTCAAGGAACGGTACGGGGTGGGGTAGGGCGACGGGCCCTTGACATTCGCCGCGGATCGCGTACCATGATGCCAGGCGTCGCCCCGCACGGCGGCCCCGAAAGGATCTCACGATGACCTTCAGGTCGCAGCATCATCACGGCCATCATCACCATCCCCGCCCAGGGGTTGGCGGTTCGGCCATGCTGCGTACCTGACGGTTCATCGCAAGCAGCCACGAACGCCGGCCCCCGGGTCGGCGTTCGTCGTTGGTGCAGGTCCCCAGTCTCCCTGACCCCGCCCGCGCGACGCCTCCCCGGGGCACCGGCCCGACCGGGAAGGTGCCATGAAACCCCAGACCGACCTCCAGACCACGCCGGCCCCCGCGTCGGCCACGGACATCGCCCCCCTGCGCCTGGGCCTGCCCAAGGGACGCATGCAGGCGGGCGTGCTGCGCCTGCTCGCGGACGCAGGCATCGCCGTCACCAGCGGCGACCGCGACTACCGGGCGGCGGTGTCGCTGCCCGCGTGCGAAGTCAAGCTGCTCAAACCCCAGAACATCGTGGAGATGCTGGACGCCGGGACCCGTGACCTGGGCTTCGCCGGTGCCGACTGGGTCGACGAACTCGAGGCCGACTTGGTCGAGGTGCTGGACACGGGCCTGGACCCGGTGCGGCTGGTGGCGGCGGCGCCCGCGGCCCTGCTCGAGGACGGTTCCCTGCCCGCCCGCGAGCTGGTGGTGGCCTCGGAGTACGTGGGCCTGGCCGGCCGCTGGCTGGCCCGGCGCGCGCTGCCGGCGCGCCTGGTGCGCAGCTACGGCGCCACCGAGGTCTTCCCCCCCGAGGACGCCGACTGCATCGTCGACAACACCGCCACCGGCGCCACCCTGCGCGCCAACGGCCTGGTGATCCTGGAGGAGTTGCTGACGAGCTCGACCCGCCTGTACGCCAGCGGCCCGGCCTGGGCCGATCCGGGCCGCCGCGCCCGCATCGAGGAGACGGCGCTGCTGCTGCAGTCGGTGCTGGAGGCCCGCCGCCGCGTGATGCTGGAGGTCAACGTGGCGGCCGCCGACCTGGAGCGCCTGGTCGCGGTGCTGCCCTGCATGCGCGAGCCGACGGTCAGCAGCCTGCGCGGCCAGGCCGGCTACGCGGTCAAGGTGGCCGTGCCCCGTGCGGGCCTGGCCCTGCTGATCCCCCGCATCCGCCAGCAGGGCGGCACCGACATCGTGGTCACCGAACCCAGCCAGATCGTGCCGTGAAGGAGGCGCCCATGGATCCGAACCCGACCCTCGCGCCCGCCCCGGCGGCCTACCGACGCCAAGCGGCCGCTCCGGGAGCCCTGCGCCTGGACGCCAACGAAGGGGACGCCCCGGCCTTCCTGGCCGGCAGCTGGCCGCTGGCCCTGGACGCGTTGCGGCGCTACCCGGACGCCCGCGAGCTGGAGGCCGACCTGGCTGTCCGCTTCGGCCTGGCCCCGGACCAGGTGCTGGTTACCGCCGGCGGCGACGACGGCATCGACCGCTTGTGCCGCCGCTTCCTGGCCGGCGGCCGCGAACTGGTGCTCACCGAGCCCACCTTCGAGATGTTCGCGCGCCACGCCCGGCTGGCCGGCGGGCGCCTGCGCTCGGTGCCCTGGTGGGAGGGCCCGTACCCGACGCGGCAGGTGGCGGCGTGCCTGGGCCCCGGCACCGGCCTGGTGGCCGTGGTCAGCCCCAACAACCCCACCGGCGCCGTGGCCACGGCCGACGACCTGGTCCGCCTGCGCGCGGCTGCCGGCAAGGTGCCGCTGCTGCTGGACGCCGCGTACGCCGAGTACGCCGACCAGGACCTGACCGCCGCGGCCCTGGCCCTGCCCGGCACCCTGGTGCTGCGCACCTTGAGCAAGGCCTGGGGGCTGGCCGGCCTCAGGGTGGGCTGCCTGCTCGGTCCGGCCGCGCTGCTGGCCGAGCTGCGGGCCTGGGGGCAGCCCTACGCCGTGGCGGGCACGAGCGTCGCCCTGGCGCGCCAGGCCCTCGCTGGGGGCGAGGATGCCATGCGCACGGGCGTGGCGTCGGCCCGGGCGACCCGCGCCGCCTTGGCCGCGCAGCTGGCAGACCTGGGCGCGCGTCCTTTGCCCAGCCAGGGCAACTTCATCCTCTGCCGGCCCCGTGACGCAGCCTTCACCGCCGCCGCGCTGGGGTCGTTGGGGGTCAGCGTGCGCACCTGGCCGGGGCACCCGCTGCTGGGCGGTTGCCTGCGGGTGACCTGCCCCGGCGCGGCGGAGGAGCGCGCGCAGCTCGAGCGCGCCCTGGACACGGCCCTCGCCCCGGAGGCCCTGCTGCTGGACATGGACGGGGTGATCGCCGACGAGGGGCCCAGCTACCGCGAGAGCATCGTCGCCGTGCTGGCGCAGGCCGGCTGCGCGGTCACCCGCGCGGACATCGCCCGGGCCAAGGCCGCCGGCGGCGCCAACGACGACTGGGAGCTGACCCGCCGGCTGCTGGCCGAGCGCGGCGTCGACCTGCCCCTGGACGAGGTGGTGGACCGCTTCCAGGCCGCCTACCTGGGTACGGGCGGCCGCCGGGGCCTGTGCGAACGCGAGACCCTGATCCCGCCCCGCGCCGTGCTGGCCGACCTGGCGGCCCGCCTGCCGCTGGCTATCGTCACCGGCCGGCCGCGCGCCGACGCCGAGCGCTTCCTCGCGCGCGAGAACCTGCGCGGCCTCTTCGCCGCCGTCGTCACCCGCGACGACGCGCCCCCGAAGCCCGATCCGGCGCCGGTGCGCGAGGCCCTGCGCCGCCTGGGCGTCCGCCGCGCCTGGCTGGTGGGGGACACCCCCGACGACCTGAACGCGGCCCGCGCGGCGGGCGTGGTGCCGGTGGGCATCCGCCCGCCCGCGGTCGCCGACGACACGGGCGAGGCGCTGGCTGCCGCCGGCGCCGCGCGCATCCTCGACCGCCTCGCCGACCTGAAGGAGCTGCTGCCATGAGCGCACGCACCGTCGACCTGCGCCGCACCACCGCCGAGACCGACGTCACCTTGCGCCTGGACCCGGACGGCAGCGGCCGCACCGCCGTGGCCACGGGGCTGGGCTTCCTGGACCACATGCTGACGGCCCTGGCGCGCCACGCGGGCTGGGACCTCGAGCTCGCCTGCCGCGGCGACCTGCAGGTGGACGACCACCACACCGCCGAGGACTGCGCCCTGCTGCTGGGCCGCGCCCTGGACACGGTCCGCGGCCGGGGGCCGGCGCTGGGGCGCTTCGGCTGGGCCCGCGTGCCCATGGACGAGGCCCTGGCCGAGGCTGCGGTCGACCTCTCGGGCCGGCCCTGGGCCGCGGTCGACCTGGGCCTGGTGCGGGCCTCGGTCGGCGACGTCGCCGCCGAGAACCTCGTCCACGTCCTGACCACCCTGGCCATGGAGGGACGCTTCAACCTCCACGTGGACGTGGTGCGCGGCCGCAACGACCACCACCGGGCCGAGGCCGCCTTCAAGGCCGTGGCCCTGGCCCTGCGCCAGGCTCTTGCGCCGGTGGCCGGCCCGGTGCGCAGCACGAAGGAGGTCCTCGGATGAGCCGCGAGGTGCTGATCATCGACACCGGCCTGGCCAACGTCCGCTCGGTGGAGGTGGCCTTCGCGCGCCTGGGCGCGGCGACCCGCCGCGTCACCGCGCCGCAGGACCTGGCCCGGGCCGAGCGCGTGGTGCTGCCGGGGGTGGGCGCGTTCGCGCCGGGGCTGGCGAGCCTTGAGGCCCGCGGCCTGGCGGCGTCGCTGCGCCAGCGGGCCCTGGCCGGCCGGCCGCTGCTGGCGGTGTGCCTGGGCCTGCAGCTGCTCTGCGAGGGCAGCGACGAGGACCCCGGCGGCCGCGGCCTGGGGGTCATCCCCGCCCGCGCCCGCCGCCTGCCCGCGCCGGCGCGGGTGCCGCACATGGGCTGGTGCGCCGTGGCCAACGGCACCGCCGCGCCGCTGGGGCACGCCTACTTCGCCCACTCCTTTGCCGTGCCCGGCGCCGACCTGGACCGCCTGCGGGCGGCCCGCTGGCAGCTGCTCGTGGCCGACCACGGCGGGCCCTTCCTGGCGGCGGCGCGCAAGGGCGGCGTGCTGGCCTGCCAGTTCCACCCCGAGCTGTCCGGCCGCTGGGGCGCGGCGCTGCTGCGCGCCTGGCTCGAGGACGCGGACCAGGAGGTCGCGCCATGGCCACGGTGAGGATCGTGCCCTGCCTGGACGTCCGGGACGGACGCGTGGTCAAGGGCGTGCGCTTCCAGGATCTGCGCGACGCCGGCGACCCGGCGGCGCAGGCGACCGCTTACGCGGCCCAGGGCGCCGACGAGGTGGTGCTGCTGGACGTGACCGCGACGCTGGAGGACCGCGGCACCCGCGAGCGGGTCGTGGACGAGGTGCGCCGCGGTTTGGACGTGCCCCTGACCGTGGGCGGCGGCATCGCCGACTGTGACCAGGCCCGGCGCCTGCTGGGCGCGGGCGCGGACAAGGTGTCGGTCAACAGCGCGGCGGTGCGCCGACCCGCGCTGCTGCGGGAGCTGGCCGACGAGTTCGGGCGCCAGTGCGTGGTGCTGGCCGTCGACGCCCAGAGAAACGGGACCGGCGGCTGGACCGTGACCACGCGGTCGGGTTCGCGGCGCGAGCTGCTGGACGCGGCGGCCTGGGCCCGCGAGGGCGAGCGCCTGGGGGCGGGCGAGATCCTGCTCACCAGCTGGGACCGCGACGGCACCGGCGCGGGCTACGACCTGGACCTGATCGCCGCGGTGCGCGCCGCGGTGACCGTACCCATCGTCGCCTCCGGCGGCGGCGCCTCGCCCGACCACATGGCCGCGGCCGTCGGCGCGGGCGCGGACGCGGTGCTGGCGGCGAGCATCTTCCACGACGGCGTCTGGACCGTCGGGGACCTCAAACACGAACTCGCCGCCCGCGGCGTGGAGGTGCGGCCATGATCGTCCCGAGCATCGACCTGCAGGGCGGCCGCACCGTGCAGCTGGTGGGTGGCCGCGACCTGGCCCTGGAGGCCGGCGATCCGGGGCCCCTGGCGGTGCGCTTCGGCCGGGTCGGCGAGATCGCCGTGATCGACCTGGACGCGGCCCTGGGCACCGGCGGCAACGGGGCGCTGATCGAGCCGCTGCTGCGCACGGCCCGCTGCCGGGTGGGCGGAGGCCTCCGCGACGCCGCCGCGGCGCGCCGCTGGCTGGACGCCGGGGCCGAGCGGGTGATCATCGGCACCGCCGCCACGCCCGCGCTGCTGCGCCAGCTGCAGCCCGAACGGGTGATCGTGGCCCTGGACGCCCGCGACGGCGAGGTGGTGGTCGAGGGCTGGACCCGTGGCACCGGCCGCGACGTCGCCGCCCGCATGGCCGAGCTGCGGGGCCTGTGCGGAGGCTTCCTGGTGACCTTCGTGGAGCGTGAGGGCCGCCTGGTGGGCCTGGGCGAGGACCTGGTGCGGGACCTCGTCGCGGCCGCCGGACCGGCGCGCCTGACCGTCGCCGGCGGGCTGCGCAGCGCCGCCGAAGTCGCGGCCCTGGACGCCGCCGGCTGCGACGTGCAGGTGGGCATGGCCCTGTACACCGGCCGGCTGGACCTGGCCGACGCGTTCCTGGCGCCGCTCGTGGCGCGGCAGCCGGACGGCCCGTGGCCCACCGTGGTCTGCGACGAGATGGGCACCGCCCTGGGCCTGGTGTGGTCGGACACGTCCAGCGTGCGCGAAGCCCTCGCCACCGGCCGCGGCGTCTACCACTCGCGCCGCCGCGGGCTGTGGGTCAAGGGGCTGGCGAGCGGGGACACCCAGGACCTGCTGCGCCTGGACCTGGACTGCGACCGGGACGCGCTGCGCTTCACCGTGCGCCAGCACGGCGCCGGGTTCTGCCACACCGGCAGCCGCACCTGCTGGGGCGAGGACGGCGGCGCCGGACGCCTGGCCCGCCGGCTGGCCGCGCGGGCGCGCACGAGCCCGCCCGGCTCCTACACCCGCCGCCTGCTGGACGAGCCGGACCTGCTGGCGGCCAAACTGGTGGAGGAGGCGGCCGAGCTGGCCGCCGCGCGGGACCCCGACCACGCGGCGGCCGAGACCGCCGACGTGCTGTACTTCGCCCTGGTGGCCCTGGCCCGCGCCGGCGGCCGCTGGGAGGACGTCGCGCGCCACCTGGACCGCCGCGAGCGCAAGGTCACGCGGCGGCCGGGCGACGCCAAGGGCGCCCCACGGGCGCCTGAAGGAGGAGAGCGATGACGACCCCGCTGCTGCGCCGCCTTGCCGCGGCCGACGTGACCGGCAGCCCCGCCGCGGCCATCGACCCGCAGGTGCGCGCCACCGCCGCGGGCATCGTCAAGGACGTGCGCACCGGCGGCGACGCGGCGCTGCGGCGCCACGCCCGCGATCTGGACGGCCTGGCCGACGACGAGCCGCTGGTGCACGGGCGCGCCGCGCTGGCCGCGGCGCTCGCTGCGGTGCCGCCGGAAGTCCGTGCCTTGCTCGAGCGCACGGCCGCGCGCATCGGCGCCTTCGCTGCCGCCCAGCGGCGGGCCCTGGCCGACATCGAGGTGCCCGTGCCCGGCGGCGCGGCGGGCCACCGCGCGGTGCCCCTGGCCGCGGCCGGCTGCTACGCCCCCGGCGGCCGGCACCCGCTGCCCTCGTCGGTGCTGATGACCGCCGTGACCGCGCGCGTGGCGGGCGTGGGCACGGTGG
>JBHEPC010000242.1:0-13594 GCA_046260475.1 Candidatus Krumholzibacteriia bacterium
GCAGCAGGCGGCCCAGGTTGCCGTCGTCATGGGCCAGCTCCTCGGCCACGATCGGCAGCGAGGTCACCACCAGCAGCAGGGCGCCTGCGGCCAGGCCCAGGCGACCCCGCCGGTCCACGCCCGGCCGCCCGCCCCCGCGCCCGCGCCACACCAGCGCCACCGCCGCCACCGCCGCCGCCACGAGGGCCAGCGGCCCGACCACCGCAAGATTCGCGGCGTGGTTGTGGACCATCACCACGGCGGCCGCGCAGAAGACGGGAAACAGCGCCCACTCTCCCCGCAGCAGCGGCCCCGCCGCGGCCACCAGCACGAAGGCGGGCAGGATCACCACCAGCGGTCCCCAGTAGTCCAGCAGCGGATGCTGCGCCGTGGTCGCGATGGGCAGGATGACGAGGCACAGGCAGGCGGCCGCGAGCCAGGCGTCCAGCGGCCCCCCGCCCAGCCGCACCGCCAGCAGCAGCGCAGCCAACAAGGCCAGGGCGTTGAGCGCGAGCATCGCCGCCCGTTCCCGTCCCAGGGGCGACGCGATGCCCGGCATCACCGGCGCCAGGGCGGCCAGGCCGTAGAAGGTGACGGGCCCCGGGTGGTGGAAACCCAGCCGCGAGTACGGGCCGTGGCCCAGGGCCAGGTCCGCCGCGTCCCGGATCAGCAGGCCGTTGGCGCTGATGTCCCCATCGCCCACGAGGTCCGGGGCGAAGACGTGGCCCCGGTTGCAAGCGAGCACCGCCACGGCCACCAGCACGGTGGCCAGGGCGGCGTGCGCGAGGGCCCGGCGGTCCACCGCCTAGGCCTCCGGCGCCGGTCCCACGCTGATCCGCTGCAGGTCGTCGCACAGCCGCACCAGGCGCTGCTCGATGCCCACCGACAGCCCGCCCTCGGGCGTCCAGTCCGGCGCGGCCACGTAGACGTAGCGGGGCACGATCACCGAGCGGAAGTCCAGCATCATGTGGTTGGCCAGGCCCATGATCGACATGTAGCCGCGCAGGCCCCCGGCCTGGCAGACGAAGCCCACGACCTTGTCGGTGAAGGCGCGCCCGCAGAGCTCGATGACGTTCTTGGCCGCCGAGTTGGCGTCGTAGCAGTACACGGGGGTCGAGATGACGACGTGGCTGGCGTCGGCCACGGCCGCGGTGATGGCCGCCACGCCCGGGTGGTCCCAGCAGCCGGGTGCGCCGGCGTGGGGCAGGTCCCAGCTGCGGACGTCCACCAGCGTCGTGGGCGTGCCGCGGGCCTGCAGCAGGCTTTCCAGGCGCACGGCCAGGGTGTGGGACTTGGGGTTGTTGCCCAGGCCGGTGGAGATGATGGTGACGTTCCGCATGGCTTCGGGCGACCTCCAGGTCAGATGTGGCCCGCCGTCCGGCCGGCGGTGCGGCCAAGATAGACCCGCGGCCCGGAGGCCGCCGCCAGCCCCGGCGGGGCGCAGGGGCCTACCGGTGCACCCCCGCCGCCTCGCTCCCGGTGCGCGCCACGAACTCCGCGTACGAGCCGTCGTACACCAGCGGCGGCAGCGCAGGCTCGGCGGCGCCGTCCCCCGCCCGCAGTTCCAGCACCCGCGAGCTGAGGCCCCGCAGGAAGGTGCGGTCGTGGCTGACGAAGAGCATGGTGCCCTCGAAGTCCTTGAGCGCCGCCACCAGCATCTCCTTGGTCTCGAGGTCCAGGTGGTTGGTCGGCTCGTCCAGGACCAAAAAGTTGGGGGGATCGAACAGCATCAGCGCCAGCACCAGCCGCGACCGCTCGCCGCCCGAGAGGATGCGCACCGGCTTGTCCACGTCGTCGCCGCTGAACTGGAACGCCCCCAGCAGGGAGCGCAGGGTGCCCTGGCCTTCGACGGGAAAGGCCTTCTGCGCCGTGGTGAACACCGTCAGCGACGCGTCGAGCTGCTCCAGGGACTGCTGGGCGAAGTAGCCCACCTTCACGTTCGCCCCCAGGCGCACGCTGCCCGCGTCGGGCTCCAGGACGCCCGCCACCAGCTTCAGCAGCGTCGTCTTGCCGGCGCCGTTGCGGCCCAGCACGCACCAGCGCTCGGTGCGGCGCAGCATGAGATCGAAGCCGTCGTAGATGACCCGCGCGCCGTAGCGCTTGGCCAGGTCCTTCAGCTGGGCCACGTCCTCGCCCGAGCGGGGCGGCGGGCGGAACTGGAATTCCACGATCCGTCGCCGCCGGGGCGGTTCGACCAGCTCGATCTTCTCCAGCTTCTTGACCCGGCTCTGCACCTGGGCGGCCTTGGCCGCGTGGGAGGCGAAGCGTTCGACGAAGCGGCGCTCCTTGGCCAGCATGGACTGCTGCCGGGCGTAGGTGGCCTCGCGGTTGGTCTCGGCCAGGGCGCGCTGGCGCACGAAATTGTCGTAGTCGCCGGTGTAGCAGACGAACTCGCCGCCGTCGATGTCGATGATGCGGCCGACGACCCGGTTCATGAAGTCCTTGTCGTGGCAGGTCAGCAGCACCGTGCCCGGGTAGTCGCGCAGGAACTTCTCGAGCCAGAGGATGGACTCGATGTCCAGGTGGTTGGTGGGCTCGTCCATCAGCAGCACGTCCGGACGGGCCAGCAGCACCCGCGCCATGCCGATGCGCATCTTCCAGCCGCCGGACAGGGCGCCGCAGTCCCCGTCCACCTGCGCGTCGGCGAAGCCCAGGCCGTGCAGCACCTCGCGGGCGCGGGCTTCCAGCTCGTAGCCGCCCAGGCCCTGGTAGTCGTCCTGCACCTCGCCGAAGCGGTGCAGGATGCGCTCCATGCCGTCCGCCTGCGCGGGGTCGGCCAGGGCCGCCTGCAGCGCCTCCAGCTCGTGGTGCAGCTCGCCGACCCGCCCGCAGCCGGCGATGGTCTCGTCCAGCACCGAGCGGCCGGCCATCTCGCCGATGTCCTGGCGGAAGTAGCCGACGGTGGTGCGCCGGGGCACCGACACCGAGCCCTCGTCGGGCTCCTCCTCGCCGGTGATCAGGCGGAAGACGGTGGTCTTGCCGGCCCCGTTGGGACCGACCAGGCCCGCCTTCTCGCCCGGGTTGAGCTGGAACGAGGTCTCGACGAACAGGATCTGGCGTCCGTGGCGCTTGGAGACGTTGGTCAGGGTGATCAACGCTCTAGTACGCCTGCGCGAACACCACGCGCCCCAGCGAAGGACGCCCGCACTTCACGCACTGCCCCGGCGTCTCGTCCCGCCCGAAGGGCAGGTTGCGGATGGTGACCTTGGTCTCGTCCTGGATCTGCTTCTCGCAGGCCCCGTCGCCGCACCAGTGGCCGTGGGCGAAGCCCCCGCCGCGGTTGGTGAACAGGTCCACGAAATCGTCCCACGCCTCGACCACGTGGGTGTTCTCCTCGCGCCGCTTGAGCGCGCGGTCGAAGAGGTCCTGCTGGATGCGCTCCAGCTCGGCCCCCACCGCCTCGGCCAGGACGGCGAAGCCGGCGGGCTGCTTCTTGCGGTCGTGGCGCGCGGCCATCATCACCTGCTGGCCGGCCAGGTCGCGGGGTCCCAGCTCCAGGCGCAGGGGCACGCCCTTGGCCTCCCACTCGGCGTACTTCCAGCCCGGGCGCATGTTGTCGCGCTTGTCCACGTGGACCGGGCCGATGGTCGGGCGCAGCTGCGCGGCCAGGCGGTCGGCGGCCTCGCACACCTGGGCCATCTCCTCGTCGTTCTTCCAGATGGGCACGATCACGGCCTTGGTGCCGGCGATGCGCGGCGGCAGCACCAGCCCGTCGTCGTCGCTGTGGACCATGATCAGCGCGCCGATGACGCGGGTGGACATGCCCCAGCTGGTGGCCCAGACGTGCTCGACCTTGCCTTCCTTGTCCTGGTACTTCACGTCGAAGGCCTTGGCGAAGTTCTGGCCCAGGTCGTGGCTGGTGGCCGCCTGCAGGGCCTTGTTGTCCTGCATCATGGCCTCGATGGAGTAGGTCTCGACCGCGCCGGCGAAGCGTTCGTTGGCGGTCTTGGCGCCGGTGATCACCGGCATGGCGAGGATCTCCTCGGCGAACCAGCGGTACACTTCCAGCATCTGCAGCGTCTCGGCCCGCCCCTCCGCGGCCGTGGCGTGGGCGGTGTGCCCCTCCTGCCAAAGGAACTCGGTGGTGCGCAGGAACATGCGCGTGCGCAGCTCCCAGCGCATGACGTTGGCCCACTGGTTGATGAGGATGGGCAGGTCCCGGTAGCTCTGGATCCACTTGCGGTACTGGTCCCAGATCACCGTCTCGCTGGTGGGGCGGATGACGTACTCCTCCTCCAGCTTCGAGTCCGGGTCCGGCACCACCGTGACCTTCCCGTCGACCACGGTCTGCTTCAGCCGGTGGTGGGTGACGATGGCGCATTCCTTGGCAAAGCCCTCCACGTGCTCGGCCTCCTTCGCCAGGAAGCTCTTGGGGATCAGCAGCGGGAAGTAGGCGTTGACGTGGCCCAGCTCCTTGAACCTCGTGTCGAGGATGCGCTGGATGTTCTCCCAGATGGCGTAGCCGTTGGGGCGGATGACCATGCAGCCGCGCACGGGGCTGTTCTCGGCCAGTTCGGCGGCCTGGATGACGTCCTGGTACCAGCGGTTGTAGTCCGCGGTGCGCTTGGTGATGGTGGCCATGGTCGTGTCCTCGTCGGCTGGAGCTTGCCAAGGGCGCCGCGGCCCCGGCGGATCGGGCGGCGCGATCGGAAGCGGGTAAGATAGCACGCGGCGGGCCGGCCGGAAAGGCGCGGCGGGCTAGCCCGGATCCTTCATGAATGATCCGGGCTGGGGCTCCTGCGGCAGCACCTTACCGAGCAGGCGTGCGTTCGGCGGCCCGCAGAAGCGGGACAGGGCCGCGGGCAGCCGCCGCGCCTGGGCGACCTGACGCTGGTGCAGCAGCACCCGCCAGGCGCCCAGGGCCTGCAGCGCGGCCGGCGACCACTCGTCCCGGGCCAACCGCAGCAGCAGGGCGTGCTGGACCGCGGCGTCGTTGAAGGCGCCCAGGCGGTCCTGCAGGCGCTTGAGCGCCGCCAACAGGCTCCGCCGCGGCTTGGACCCGGGCTGCGCCTCCAGGCCGTAGCGCAGGCGTTTGGCGCGTTTGCGCAGCCGGTGCCAGGGCTCCGGCCCGCTCTGCGCGTCCAGATTCGCCGCGTCGGCGGCCACCTGCCGCCACGTGCGGCGCACGCGGGCGGCCAGCAGGCCGTCCAGGCGCCCTTCCGGGTCGGTGAAGATCTCCGGCAGCAGCCGCTCCAGCAGGCTGCACTGGTCGCGGAAGAGGTCGCCGGCCAGGTAGCCCTCCAGCAGCTCACGGGCCCACTGGCGTTCGCGGCGCAGGTGCTGCCAGACCTCGCGCCCCCCCGGCTCCAGGCCCGGCGGCAGCAGGGCGATCCAGTCCTCCTCGGCGGCGATCAGCACGTCCAGGTCCCGCAGCTGCCCGGTGCGGCCGGTGATGTCCCGCAGGGTCGAGCGCACCTGGCCCACCGCCGGCTGGGGCAGGTCGGCGCGCAGCTGGTCGGCCAGGGAGCGGAGGCGGCGCAGATGGGTGCGCAGCTGGTGGACGGTCTCGGTGCGGGGCTCCTGCCGGCAGGCCTCCGCGTGCAGGCAGACGGTCTCCCACCACTGCTGGACCTGGCTGGCGACGGTTGCGGGCACGGCACTCCCCCGGCCCCGGCGGCGCGGGGACCTTTCTCATGATAACCGATCGCCGCAGGTGGCCAAGGGGGCGGAGCAAAGGGGCAGACCAAGGGGACAGACCAAGAGGACAGACCAAGGGGACAAACGAAGGGGGCCGATCAGGGAAGGCGCCGTCTCAGGCCGCCGGCACGGCCGCCCCCATCGCCGCCAGCACGAGCCCCGTCTGGGTGGCCAGTCCGGCCAGTTCGCTGGCCTGCTCGGCCTCGACGTCGGCGCCGCCCGCGCCGCCGTCGCCGTACAGGACGGCCACGATGCCGGCGGGCGTGCGCACCGGCGCCACGGCGAACCCGGCGCAGGCGGCCAGGGCCAGCAGCGCCTGCCCCGCCATGCCCTGGTAGGCCGGGCTCGCGGCCATGGGCACGTGGAAGGGCCGCTGCTCCAGCACCGCCAGGGCGACGGCGCCCGTGCCCCGTTCCAGGGGCAGGTCCAGGGCCGCAGCCAGGCGGTCGGCCCCGGGGCCGGCCCAGTGGCGGGCCCGCAGCCGGCGCTCGGACCGGTCCAGCAGCAGCAGCAGGACCCGCTCGAAGCCGAGGATCTCCGCCGCCCCATCGAGGATCGCCTGCAGCAGCGTCTGCGGGTCCGCCGCCTCGGCCAAGCCGCGGCCGACGGCCTGGTACAGCTCCAGCTGCCGCGCCGTGCGGCGGGCCAGGTCCGCCGCGTCCATGCCGCGGGGCGCCACCGCGGCGCTGCCCTCGGCGTTGACCAGGCAGCCGTAGCGGCCCAGGTCACCCAGGTCCAGGCCGATCACCTTGGCCAAATCCCGCACCAGGTCGGCCGCCCGGGCGTGCAGCTTCTCCGCCCGCAGCGACGGGATGCCCAGCACCCGCGCCGCGCGGCCCAGCAGCGCCGCGGTGCGCTCGCGCCCCTCCGCGGAGGCGTCGCAGTGGGCCAGGGCGTTGGCGTACACCAACACCGCCAGGGCCGGGTCCAGGTCCCGGGGCGGGTGGTCGGGGTCGATGTCGTGGTGGTCGCCGATCAGGTTCTGCAGGTCGGTCGGCAGCTGCCAGCGCCGGGCCAGGCGGCGGCCGGCACGGTCGTGGGTGATGCCGAAGCCGCGGCGCTCGGCCGCCAGCCCGGCCTCGCCGGCGGCGCCCGCCCGGGCCACGGCCTCCATCTGCGCGGGCGAGCACTCCAGCAGCACCACCTTGCCGATGTCGTGGATCAGGGCGGTGACGAAGGCCTCCTCGGTGGCGACCTTGCCCGAGGCCTCGGCCAGCAGCTGGGCCAGGCCCGCGGTGACCAGCGAGTGGCGGGCGATGCCCACCAGGGACGGCGAACGCGACAGCTTGCTCATCATGTCGAAGACCGACAGGCCCAAAGCGAGGTTGCGCACCGTATCGAAGCCGATGCGGATGACCGCCTTGTGCACGGTGCGGATCTCC
This sequence comes from Candidatus Krumholzibacteriia bacterium, assembly GCA_046260475.1. Classification (GTDB taxonomy): domain Bacteria; phylum Krumholzibacteriota; class Krumholzibacteriia; order LZORAL124-64-63; family LZORAL124-64-63; genus JACZKN01. Next base: position 6,999 of record JBHEPC010000242.1, read on the forward strand.
GCGTCGTCGCTGCGGCGGTAGAGGGCGCTGTTGACCACCCGCAGCACGCGCATGGTCAGGGACTGGTCCTGCAGGATGCAGGCGGCCAGGTCGTCGGCGCTGGAGCGGTCGTCGCTGGCCACCTTCTGGATGCGCAGCAGGGTCTGGGGCAGGCTGGGCAGCTCCCCCATCTTCTCGATCTGGGCAAAGACATCCGCCGAGGGCATGGCCGGGCCTTCCGCTGGGGTGATCCCCTCCGGTATCGGCGGCGGGCGGCGGACCTTGACCGGACGGCCGTCAGGCGTGCTTGCGGGCCAGCCAGAAACGCTCGGCAGGGTCGATGGCGCAGCGCCGCAACTCCGCCGGCGGCAGGTCGTCGCCGGCCACGCGCTCGGTCACGGTCCAGCCGGGTCGGGCGATCAGGTGGGGAAAGTCGGGGGCGAATTGCCAGGCGTGGGCGTGGGCCCGGTGCGGGTCGATGGGGATGCGCCGGCTGTGGGCCAGGCCGGGTTCGCAGGGCACCTGGATCCAGGCCGTCCCGCCCGGCCGCAGGACGCGCAGGATCTCGTCCACGCACAGCTCCAGCTCGGCGATGTGCTCGAGCACGTGGCTGCAGAAGATCCAGTCCACCGAGGCGTCCCGCAGGGGCGCCTGCCTCAGATCGGCGGTGAAGTCGGGGGCGAAGCGCTTTTCCTGGGCGTCGATGTCGCTGCGGAAGCAGCGGGCCAGCCCCTCGTGCTCCAGCACGTAGCGCATGGCCGTGGACAGGGAGAAGCCGACGATGAACTCGGGCGAGGCGTGGCCCAGGCGCCGCAGCTCCGAGCGCACCCCCAGCACCAGCTGCCGGTGCCGGTCGAAGGACCCGCAGGAGGGGCAGATGCAGTGGCGGATCACCTCGTCGGCCGACAAAAAATTGCGGAAGCGGTGGCCGCGCCAGCGGCAGACCGGGCACTCGCGCCCCGGGCGGCCCGCGATCCGCTCGCCCAGCGGCAGCAGGGCGTTCTCGACCGCACCCAGCAGCACGCGGCCCGCCATCACCGGGTGGTGCCACAGGCAGGCCGGCGAGCGGGAGTCCAGCAGCGTCGTGCGCACGAACGGCAGCAGGGGCACGGAATCCTCCGGGGGCCGGGTCCAGCGACGGATCGGCGCATGATAGCAACGGCGGCGGCGGGGCGAAAGGACCGATCGGCGGCGGCGCCGCTCAGGGCCGCCACACCAGCCGCAGCGTGGCGAAGCCCAGGGACGAATCGTCGGCCTGCTCGGTGTGCCGCTCGGGCTCCCAGCTGGCCAGGGCCTCCAGGGTCAGCGGCGCGGCCAGGCGCCACGAGCCCGTCAGCCAGACCTTCCAGTAGGCGAAGTCCGAGTACAGGCCGAAGGTCTCGGTCAGCCCGTCGGCGTCCAGGGTGATCGCCGGGTCCAGGTAGTCGCGGTGGCCGTACTCGACGGTCAGCGAGCCGGAGAGGCCCAGCCCGAAGGCGTCGACCCCGGCCCGTGCGCCCCACTGCCGGTAGCTGTCGGGGTTGTCGCCGGCGTCCAGGCGCTCGGCCGCCAGTCCCACCAGCCAGCTCGCAGCCAGGATATCGCCCCAGCGGTAGCCCAGCAGGCCGTCCAGGCGCCAGGAGTCGAACCAGGCGGCGTCCTCGGTGTCGTACCGCCAGACCTCGCTCTGCACCTCGGCCACCACCCGCCCCGGCCCGGCGGGCACGGCGGCTGCCAGGTCGGTCCAGTGGGACCAGGCCGAGGGCCGGGCCGTCTCGTCGGCCACCTCGCGCCGCTCGCTCTTGTGGTGCAGGCGCAGACCGCCGTCGCCCAGGGCGCCGCTGTCCCAGTCCAGCTCGAGGCCCAGTTGATCGCGGTCGATGGCGGCCGTGTCCGGGTAGGTCCGCCGCAGCGCGCCGACGCCGACGGACCACCAGCGGTCGGCCGGGCGGCGCGAGCGCAGGTACAGGCCCGCGGCGGCCTGGCGCCAGTCCACCTCCAGGGTCGAGGGCGTGCGGTAGTCCTGCAGGCCGCCCCGGGCCCGCACCTCCAGCAGCGCGCCTGGCCAGGCGACCGGCTGGGTCCGCACGTCCAGGCGCCCTTCCCAGCTGTCGCTGGAGTAGACGTACTCGGTGCCGCGGCGGTACTGGCGGGCGGCCAGGCCGCCGTCCACCCTGACGGGGGTGTGCCCGCCGTCGCCCAGCAGGCGCCAGTCCCCGTCCACGCGCTGCCGGTACAGCTCGGTGCCCGCCGAGGCGTCCGCGCGCAGGCGCCAGCGGCGGGACGCGCTGCGGTCCGAGCGCCCCTCCAGCGCAGCCTCGAGCATGAACTCGCTGATGGTCTCGGTGGTGTCGTCCACGGCCAGGGCGTAGGTGTGCACGGTGGCGTCGAAGCCGGCGGCGGTCTCCCAACGCCAGCGCGCGGGCTCCGCCGTGGCGGCGGCCGTCGCGTTGGTCAGGACGGTGGCCAGGACGGCGGCCAGGACGGCGGCCGGGACGGCGAAAGCGGACCACCGCAGGGGTCCGCCGACGCACGGCAGGATGGCGCAGGTGCGTGCCACGTTCCCGGTCAGCGCAGCATGGTTTCGGCCTGGTTCAGCAGGTCGTGGGCGGCCCGGATCTCCCGCAGCGCGGGCTCGGCCTCGCCGCCGGACACCGCCCGCTCGGCCCGGTCCCGGTGGCGGCGGGCCTGCTCCAGCAGGCTGCGCACCCGTTCGCCGGCCCCGTCGCCCAGGCGATCCTGCAGGGCCGCCAGCCGCTGGTCGAAGCGTTCGATCTGCCGCCGGGCGGCCTCCGGGGGCGCGGGGGCATCGCCGACCGCGGTGTCGGCCAGCCGCCGGGCCAGGGTGACCATCTGCAGGGCCCGGCCGGGCTCGCCCTGGGCCAGGTGCTCGCGCGCCCTGTCCAGCGCCTCCTCGGCCTCGCCCAGCCGGTTGGCCGCGCGGGCGTCGGGCCGGGCGTGCAGGGCCTGCCGGGCCCGCTCGATCAGCTCGGCCGTGCGCTCGATCTCCGCGCGCAGGCGCTCCGGGTCGCCGCCCTCGGCGATGAGCCGGGCCGCGCGGGCGGTCATGTCCTCGGCGCGGGCGAACATCTGCTCGGCCAGGCGCAGGTCGCCCTGCAGGTGCGCTTCGCGCGCGCGGCGGGCCTGGTTCTCGGCCCGGCGCAGCAGTTCGACGGCCTCCTCGTTGGCCGCATCGCGGGCCCGTTCGTTCAGCTGCAGGTGCAGGTCCAGGAAGCGCTCGGCCCGCAGGCGAAGGCGTTCCTGCAGGCCCATGGCCTCGCGGGCCAGCTTGACCGCGTGCCACAGGGCCGCCCGGGCCCGGCGGGCGAGGTTGCCGGCCTGGGCGGTGCGGCCCCGGCCCATCTCCTGCTCGGCCCGGCGGTTCAGGTCCTCGGCCTGGCGCAGGACGGTGCGGGCGGTGCCGCTGTCGGTCTCGCCCACCAGCTCGGCCCCCCACTGCAGCAACTCCCCGGTGCGGGCGATGAACTCGCCGACGGCGTCGCCGCCGGCGCCGCCGCCGTGGACCTGGGCCGCCGCCGGCACGGCCAGCGCGCAGGCCAGGGCAAAGACGCACGCGGCCGCCGGGGTCTGCCAACCCCGGCTGTGCTGATGGCTGTGGTTCCTGGTGCTGATCATGGCCCCGTCCTCCTGCTGCGCCCGGCCCGTCCCGGCGTCCGTCCCGGTGGTGCGGATGCAGAAGGCGTGCCACCGTCGGGGCTGCCGCCGGTTGTCGACAAGTCGCTTTCAGGCAGAGGGTTGCGGTCCAGGCGACCGGCAGCGCCCCCCCGCGGACGGTCCCCGGCCGCCCCTGCGGCGGCAGGATCGTACCTCCAGGTACACTGTGCCGGCCGCACCGTCATCCCTCGTCCTCCCCGATGCCCAGCAGCTTCATGCGCGAGTAGAGGGTGCGGCGGGTGATGCCCAGCAGCCTGGCGGCCAGGCTCTTGTTGCCGCCCGCGCGCTTGATCGCGGTGCGGATCAGCAGCCGTGCGTTGTTGTCCAGGTTCAGGTCCTCGGGCGAGGCGCCCGGGGCGGCGCCGCGCGCCGGGCGGCCCACGTCCAGCACCACGTGCTCGTCCCCGATGGCGCCGTCGCCGGCCAGGATGTGGGCCCGCTCGATGAGGTTGCGCAGCTCGCGCACGTTGCCGGGCCAGGCGTAGGCCTGCAGGCGCCGCAGGGTGGCCGCGGGCAGCTCCTGGCCGCGGCGCCCCAGCTGCTCCAGGAAGTGTTCAGCGAGCAGGGGGATGTCCTCGGCGCGGTCCCGCAAGGGGGGCACGTCCAGCGGGAAGACCAGCAGCCGGAAGTAGAGATCCTCCCGGAACGCCCGGGCGGCGATGGCCTCTTCCAGGGGACGGTTGGTGGCGGCGATGATGCGCACGTCCACCTCCCGCTCGATGGGGTCGCCCACGCGGTTGATGCGCCGCTCCTCCAGCACCCGCAGCAGCTTGGCCTGCACGCCGGTGCCCGCCTCGCCGATCTCGTCCAGGAAGAGGGTGCCGCCCCGGGCCGCCTCGAACAGGCCATCCCGGTCGGTGTCCGCGCCGGTGAAGGCGCCCTTGCGGTAGCCGAACAGCTCGCTCTCCAGCAGGGATTCGGCGATGGCCGCGCAGTTGACCGCGATGAACGGCGCCCCGCAGCGGGAGCTGGCCGTGTGGACGGCCCGCGCCGTGATCTCCTTGCCGGTCCCGCTCTCGCCGCGGATGAGCACCGTCGCGTCCGCGGGAGCAACCCGCACAATCATCCCGCGCAGGGAGCGGACGGCCTCGGACTCGCCCACCAGCAGGCGGCCCGGCCCCAGGCCGGCCGCCGCCCGGCGCAGCGCGCGGTTCTGCACGGCCAGGGCGCGCCCGGCGACCGCCTGCTCGACGACGTGGACCACCTCGTTGAAGTTGAAGGGCTTGGTCAGGTACTGGTAGGCCCCCGCCTGCAGGGCGGCCACCGCGGTCTCGACCGCCCCGTAGGCGGTCAGCACGATGACCTCGGTGTCGGGCGCGCGCTGCTTGACCCCCTCGAGCACCGCCATGCCGTCGACCGGCTCCATGCGCAGGTCCGTCAGCACGGCGTCGAAGGCGCCGGCCGCCGCCAGCTCCAGGGCCTCGGCGCCGGAGTGCACGCCGGTGACCTCGTGGCCCCGGTGGCGCAGCGCGCCCGTCAGCAGGGTCACCATCTTCTGTTCGTCGTCCACCACCAGGATCCTGGCCACGTCGGTTCACTCCTTGCCCAGGTCGATGGTCGCGGCGTCCGCCGGCGCGAGGACGGGCAGGCGGACCAGGGCCTCGGCCCCGCTCCGGTCGGCCCGGTTGCCCAGCTCCAGCGTGCCACCCATGCCCGCGACGATGCGGCGGGACAGGGACAGGCCCAGGCCGCCACCCTTCTCCTTGGTCGTCCAGAACGGTTCGAAGCACTGCTCGGGTGCGGCGTCCAGGCCGCCGCCCTCGTCCCGGACCGCGAGCACGGCGCCGCCGTCCCCGCGCGCGAGGGTCACGGTCACCGTGCCGCCCCCGGGCATGGCGTCCCGGGCGTTGAGCAGCAGGTTCAGCAGCACCTGCTGCAGGCGGCGCGGGTCGCCGCGGACGGTGAGGTCGTCGGCAGGCAGGTCGAGCGTGACGCCCACGCCCGCCGCCGTCAGCTCGCCCTCGAGCAAGGCGACGCCCCGCCGCACGACCGGCCCCAGGGCGAAGACCTCGGCCGCGCTGTCGCCGTCCCGTCCGAAGGCCAGATAGCCGCTGAGGATGCGGTCCAGGCGGTCGACCTCCTCGGGGATGAAGCCGGCCACCTCGTCGTCGATCCCGGCGTCCGCCAGCACCCGCTGCAGGTGCTGTCCCGCGCCGCGGATGATGCCCAGCGGGTTGCGGATCTCGTGGGCGATGCCCGCAGTCATGCGTCCCATGGCGGCCAGGCTCTCCTGGCGCACGAGTTGGGCCCGGGCCCGGCGCACCGAGGCCGCCAGCCGGACCAGGACCGCGACCACCAGGGCCATCACCGCCAGCACCACGGCCAGGGTCGCCAGCGCGCCCCGCCGCAACGCGGCCAGGGCGTCGTGGAAGTCGGGGCTCGCCCGCACCGTCAGCACCGCCTGCACGAAGGGGCCGGCCAGGGGGTCGTCCTTGCGCAGGGGGGCGTAGGCCGAGGCCTGCGGGACGCTGCCCACCAGGCGCGTGGGCAGCGCCAGCGCGATACCGGTCGCCCGAACGCTGTCGACGGCGGCCTCGTCCAGGGACCAGAAGTCGCTGGTCTCGCCGACCAGGAGGTTGGCGGCGGTGGTGGCCAGGATGCGGCCCTCGGGGTCGATCAGGGTGATCTCCGCCAGACCGGCGCGGACGGCCAGGAGCTGCCAGCTCCGCTCCTGCCGGGCGGCCCAGCCCCGGCCCGCCGAACCCAAAGACAGGGCCTCGACGCTGTCCGGCTCGGCAGCCGCCGCCAGGGCGGTGGCCACCGCCAGCAGGCGCTGGCCGAGGGCCTCCTCCAGGCGATGGCCGGCGGCGCGCTGCAGGCCCAGCAGGCCGGCGCTGACCGCCACCACGAGCACCGCGCAGGCCAGGACGGCCCCCAGCAGCGGCGCCCGCGGGCCGGTCACGGGAGGGGGTCCGGCCCCAGGGGCGGCTCGCCCCGGGCCAGGGTCTCGGACTGTTCCCGGG
>JBHEPC010000244.1:0-35683 GCA_046260475.1 Candidatus Krumholzibacteriia bacterium
CTCTTCGCCCGCTTCCCCACGGTGCAGGATTTCGCCACGGCCCCCCGCGAGGAGATCGAGGAGGCGATCCGCTCCACCGGCTTCTACAAGAATAAGGCCAAGAGCCTCCAGGGCGCGGCCCAGGCCCTGCTCGAACGCCACGCCGGCCAGGTCCCTCGCACCATGGCCGAACTGGTCAAGGTCCCCGGCGCCGGCCGCAAGACCGCCAACGTCGTCCTGGGCGAGATCTGGAACACCCCCGACGGCGTCGTCGTCGACACCCACGTCGGCCGCATCTCCAAGAAGCTGGGCCTCACCGACCAGACCGACCCCGTCAAGATCGAACGGCAGCTGAACGAATGTCTCCCCCGCGAGGACTGGCGCGACTACGGCCACCTCCTGATCGACCACGGCAGAAAAACCTGCAAAGCCCGCACCCCCAAGTGCGACAACTGCCCCATCTACCGATGGTGCGAAACCCGCGCCTGACGACGATCTGCCGTTCCTGACGTTGCCGGGGAACGACGACAAGCGAAAGCCGGCCGCATCCCGCAGGGGCGAAGCCCCGAGGACGCGGCCGGCTTTCGCCTATCGTCGTTCCCCCGCCGCAACGTCAGAACGGCAGATCGTCATCCACCTCGGGGCCCGACGGCTCGTTCATGGGGGGCGGCGTGAAGCCGGAGGCGTCGCGCGGCCCGGCGTCGCCCTCCTCGCGGCGGCCCAGGAGCATCATCTGGTTGGCGATGATCTCGGTGGTCCAGCGCTCCTGGCCGTCCTGGCCGGTCCACTTGCGGGTCTCCAGGCGCCCCTCCACGTAGACCTGCTTGCCCTTCTTGAGGTAGCGCTCGGCGCGCTCGGCGAGGTGGCGCCAGGCGACGATGCGGTGCCACTCGGTCTTCTCCTGCCACTCGCCCGAGTTCTTGTCCTTCCAGCTCTCGCTGGTGGCCACGGTGAAGTTCGCGACGGGCACGTTGCTCTGGGTGTACTTGATCTCCGGGTCCCGGCCCAGGTTGCCGATGATGATGACCTTGTTGACCGATGCCATGGATTCCTCCTTTGCCCGGGGCGGGGTCGCCCCATCCTCGCATTGATTTTCCGGATCGGGACCGCCGGGAGCGACCGGGATGCTCGCGACCGGGCCGCCCACGGGCGGCGCGGCGGGAGCATGCGGTGTCGGACGGGAGGGAAACCGTAGCAGACCAGGTCCGGAAAACGGACAAAAAAATGGGGTGGATGATGGGATTCGAACCCACGACCACCTGGAACACAACCAGGGGCTCTGCCAACTGAGCTACATCCACCGCCATTATTGCGTTTTGGTTGGCGCGCCCGGCAGGGCTCGAACCTGCGGCCTGCGGATTAGAAATCCGCTGCTCTATCCAGCTGAGCTACGGGCGCGCCGGATGCCCGGTACGGTCCGCGAATCCCGCTGGCAGAGGCCGTCCCCACGGGCGGACGCGAATAATGGCCTGCGGGCGGTTCCGTGTCAAGGCACCGATCAGCTGGTCGGGGCGGCGAGATTCGAACTCGCGACCCCCTGCTCCCAAAGCAGGTGCGCTACCGGACTGCGCCACGCCCCGACCACAGGGCAGACCGCGGGCCGCCGGGGCCCGCTTCGCCGACTGATCGCCCAAGCGCCTGCGGCGCCGCCGGTTGGCGACCGGCCGGCCATTGCACGATGCCGATCCGCCGCGGCCCCCGCTCAAGCAGGCGTCCCTGCCGGCGGCCGTGCCGCGCCCGTCCGTCAGCCCGCGGCGACACCCGCCTGCAGCCCGTAGGCGGTGCGCACCGCCCGCAGCAGGCGGCGCAGCGCGCGCCCCCGGTGGCTGATGGCGTGCTTGTCCTCGGGCGGCAGCTCGGCCAGGGTGCGCTGCTCGCCGTCGGGCACGAACACCGGGTCGTAGCCGAAGCCGCCGGCGCCCAGGGGCTGGCGGGCGATGCGGCCGACCAGGCGGCCGGTGGCGGTGATCTGCAGGAAGTGCTCTTCGTTCACCGCGCGGCCCGGCGCCTCGGGCGCCAGGCCCGACGGCGCCACGTGGGTGCGCGGCAGGTCGCCGCTCATGGGGCCGTGGGTCAACCAGATGCGCGGATCCGGCACGGTGACGGCGCCGGGTTCGGTGCGGTGGCGGCCGTCCACCAGGGCGGCGGCCACGTCGCGGGCCCGGGCGGTGTCGTGGCCCCACGCCACCAGGTCGGCCATCAGTGCGGTCCGGTAGTCGCCCCACACCTCCTGGCGGTCGATCAGCCCGTTCCAGAAGCCCGGCTCCTGGGCCGGGTCCTTGATCTGCACGGCGCGGGCCCAGGGGTTGAAGAGCCAGCGCTTGCGCGCCGGGGCGGTGACCGGGCCGTCGGCGCCCCGCGGCCGCGGGTCGATCCACGCGCAGGCCGAGGCGAAACGGGCCTGGCGCGAGCCGTCCGGCACCTTCGCCATCAGGTCCAGCAGCAGCGCGACGTTGCTCGCGTAGGTGGCGCCCTCGCCGCTGAAGTGGGCGGCGAAGACGTCCGGCAGGCCGTTGAGCACCCGCACCTGCAGGGAGGTGTCGTCGGCCACGGCGATCTCGCCGGTCCAGGCCGCCGTCACCAGGGCCTTGCGGGTGGCGTTGCCCTCGATGGTGGTGCCGTCCTCGACCACCGCCGGCAGGCCCGGGTAGGCGTCGGCCGCCACCACCTCGAACGGCAGGTCCGCGAGGATCTCCATCAGCTCCCTGACCTTGTCGGGATTGCGGCTGGCCAGGACGACCTTGCGCTTCTGCGTGCCCATGCTCACACCTCCAGGACCTTGTGCTGCAGATCGTTGATCTTGGCGACGGCCGCCGCGCCCAGGTCCAACATGCGGTCCAGCTGCTCCCGGGTGAACGGGCGCTGCTCGGCCGTACCCTGGAGCTCGATCAGCCCGCCGCCCTCGGCCATGACGATGTTCATGTCCGTCTGTGCGGACGAGTCCTCGCGGTAGTCCAGGTCCATCAGCACCTCGCCCCCGACCACGCCCAGGCTGATCGCGCCCACCAGGGAATGCATCGGGTGGCGCTTCAGATTCAGCCGCTGCAAGGCGTCGTAGAGGGCGACCGCCCCGCCGTTGATGGACGCGCAGCGGGTACCGCCGTCGGCGCGGATCACGTCGCAGTCCACGGTCACCGTCAGGTCGCCCAGGGCGTACAGGTCGGTGACCGCCCGCAGGGAGCGGCCGATCAGCCGCTGGATCTCCATGGTGCGGCCGCCCTGGCCGCCGCCGCCGGCGGCTTCGCGGCGCATGCGCTCGGAAGTGGAGCGGGGCAGCATGCCGTACTCCGCGGTGACCCAGCCCTGGCCCGAGCCCTTCAGCCAGCGGGGCGTGCCGTTGGTGATGCTCGCCGTGCACACCACGTGGGTGTGGCCCATCTCGATCAGCACCGAGCCCTCGGCGTGGGGCAGGTAGTCCCGGGTGATGCGCACCGGCCGCAGCTGGTTGGCCCCGCGGCCGCCTTCGCGTTCGCTCACGTGTCTTCCCTTCGCTGGTGGCCCGCCGCGGGCCGTGCTGCAGGTCGCCGGTCAGGCCCGTTCGGCCAGCCGCCGCCCCGCCTCCTCCATCTCGTCCAGCCCGACGGTGACCACGTCGGCGATGGGCCGGCCCAGAAAGCGCGCGCCGATCTCGGCGAACTTCCAGGGGATGTCGCTGAGCAGGAACGCCAGTTCCCCGGCGCGGCCGCCCTCTCCCTCGCCGCCGCCGTCGCCGTCGCTGCACTGCAGCCCGCGCGCGGCCAGCAGCTCCTGCACCGCCGCGGCCAGGGCCTCGGCCGAGTCCACCAGGGCCACCCCGGACCCCATCTCGCGGCCGATGTCCGCCTTCAGCAGCGGGTAGTGGGTGCAGCCGAGGATCAGCGTGTCCACGCCCGCCTCCCGCAGGGGCGCCAGGTAATCCCGGGCCGCCATGGCGGTCATGGCGTGGCCCATCAGGCCCTCCTCCACCAGGGGCACGAACAGGGGGCACTCCCGCGCCACGATGCGGACGCCGGGCAGGCGCCGCTGCAGCTCCTGTTGGTAACGCCCCGAGCGGATCGTGCCCGAAGTGCCGATCACGCCCACCGGACCGCCCCGGGTGGCGCGCAGCGCCTCGTCCACGCCCGGCTCGATCACCCCCAGCACCGGCACCGGCAGCACCTCGCGCAGGTGGTCCAGGGCGAAGGCGCTGGCGGTGTTGCAGGCCACCACGACCAGCTTGACGCCCCGCTCCACCAGCACGCCCGCGTCCTGGCGGGCGAAGGCGCGCACGGTCTTCTCGCCCTTGGTGCCGTAGGGCACCCGCGCCGTGTCGCCGAAGTAGATCAGGTCCTCGCCCGGCAGCCGCCGGTGCAGGGCCCGCAGCACGGTCAGCCCGCCCAGGCCCGAGTCGAACACGCCGATGGGCCGCCGCCGCCCGCCGTCCACCTACAGCCACCTCCGCGGATCGAAGGGCCGCGCCAGGTCCAGATGCCCGGCCAGGGTCTCGACCTGCGCGCCCTCCACCAGGATCACGCACGAGCGCGTGGCCGGATAGTTCAGGGCCACGGTGCGCAGGATCGAGGTGAGGGTGGCCGATTCGGCGGCGCTGCCGCCCGGGTGGCCGGTCACCAGCTCGCGGCTGAAGTCCAGCACCACCGACTGGTCGTCCGGGTCCAGGAACGCGCCCAGCGCCCGGGTGCCGCCGGGCAGGGCGCTGACCGCGCCGCTGATGCGCGGCCCGGCGCAGAGCGCGCCGATCACGCCCAGCAGGTCCTCCCCCGGCCGGTCGCGGCTGGGAATCTGGCGCTGCTCGGTCACGTAGCCGGAGGCGTCCCACTCGGGGAAGACCACCATCACCGCCCGGTCGCCGGCACGGGCGGCGGCGTCGGGCAGGGCCGCATCGAACAGCTCGGCGTCAGGGACGTCGGTCTCGTCCTGGCCGCTCTGCCAGGCCCACCAGCCCGCCGCCAGGACCAGCACGATCAACAGCAGGGCGAGCAGCCCGGTCGAAGGACGGCGCCCGGCAGCGCCGGCCCGGCGCACCGACGGCCGGTGCCGGGGCGGTTGGGGACGCTCGCCGCTCATCGGCCCTCCTCCGCGTCGCCCGCATCCTGGCCGGCGTCATCGGCCTGGGCCGCCGGCAGCCCGGTCGCCTCCCGGTAGGCGAGGATGGCGTCGCCGATGGCCTCGGCCAGCTCGCGCTGGTAGCCGCGCTCGCCCAGCCGCTGCTCCTCGCGGGCGTGGCTCAGGAAGCCCAGCTCGATCAGCACGGCGGGCATGTAGGCGCCCACCAGCACCCGGAACCCGGCCTGGCGCACGCCCCGGTCGGGCAGCCCCAGGTCACGGGCCACGCCGGTCTGGATGGTCTCGGCCAGGCGGCTGCTGGCGGAGATGAAGCGGTTCTGCACCAGCTCCCAGACGATGAACTCGACGTCGTCGGGCTCGCCCGCGGCCGCGTTCTCGGCGGCCTCCACGCTGCGGGCCCAATCCGAGCGGGCCGGCGACAGGAAGTAGGTCTCCAGGCCGTGGGCCGCGTCGTTGAACCAGCTGTTGCAGTGCAGGGAAAGGAACAGGTCCCCGCCCCGGGTGTTGGCCAGCTCGGCGCGGGCGGCCAGCTCGACGTGGTCGTCCCGGTCCCGGGTCAGCACCACCTTTAGGTCGCTCTCCCGCTCCAGGTAGCGGCGCAGCTCCAGGGCCACGCCCAGGTTCACGTCCTTCTCCAGGATGCCCCGCGCCCCCACCGCGCCCACGTCGTGGCCGCCGTGGCCCGGGTCCACCACCACGGTGCGCACGGCCGTCCCGACCGTCACGTCCACCGGGCCCTGGTCGATGTTCAGCTGGGCCTGGCCGTGGGGCACCGGCGCGGGCAGGCCCGCCACCTGCTCCTCCTCCAGCACCAGCACGATCTCGCGCCCGCCCTGCGCGGCGTAGGTGCGGTAGCGGCCGACGAGCTCGTCCACCTGGAAGGTGATCACCGCGTCGTCGCCCCGCTGGCGGCTGCGCGCCGACAGCAGCAGGCCGCGGCGGCCGGCCTGGCTGACGGCGCCCGCATCCACGGCGCCGCCGTAGATCTTCAGCTCGACCACGCCCTGGCTGGGGCTGGTGGTGCGGTAGGCGAAGGCATCGGCGCATTCGACGTGGACGACGGTGGTGCGGCCGAGGGTCTCGGTGCGCAGCCTCGTCACGGTGTGCGCGGGCACGCCCAGGCGCAGGCGGCGCAGGTCAGGATCCCAGGCTATGCGGTCGCCCGTGGCCGGGCCCACCACCTCGGTCAGCAGGACCAGGGGCAGCCACAGGTCGCCCCCCTGGTCCAGCACCGGCACCGGCAGCAGGGTCTCCCCGTCGGGCGTCGCCACCAGCCGGCTGCCGGCCGTCAGCGCGAACTCGTTCGCCCCCACCTTCAGCGCCAGGCGCCGCAGGTCGCCTTGCCAGTAGCGGCCGGCGTTCAGCAGCGAAGCCACGGCGGCCGAGCGCAGGTACATGACGTCGGTGCCCGCCAGCAGGCGGCGGCCCTGGATGGCGCGGGTTTCGCCGGTGGCCTCGAAGCGCACCGTCAGGTCCACCGCCGGGGCGGCCGGGTCGACGGTGAACGCCAGCACCGGATCGTCCGCCGCGTCCTGGGCCTGCGCCGGTGCGGGCGCGAGGGCGCAGGCAAGCAGCACCGGCAGCAGCAGCACCGGCACGCACGGTTTCACGGCGGCGGCGGCGTACCTGATCATCGGCGCCCGACCTCCTTGGCGATCCGCCGCGCCACGTCATGCTTGGCCTTGGCATCGCGCTTGTCGTGCAGCTTCTTGCCCCGGCCCAGCCCCAGTTCGACCTTCACCAGCCCCCGCTTGAAGTACAGGCTCAACGGGACCAGGGTCAGCCCCTTCTCCTCGATGCGCGGCTGGATCTTGCGGATCTCCCGCCTGGTCAGCAGCAGCTTGCGCCGCCGGAAGGGCTCGTGGTTCTCCCGGTGGGCCTGTTCGTAGGGGCCGATGTGCATCTTGCAGAGCCAGCCCTCGCCGCCCGTGATCTCCCCGTAGGCGTCACCCAGGTTGCAGCGGCCCTCCCTGAGGGCCTTGACCTCCGTGCCCTGGAGCACCAGCCCGGCCTCCCAGCGGTCGAGGATCTCGAATTCGTGGAAGGCCCGCCGGTTCTTGGCGATGATCTTCTGGCCGGTGCCTTCGCTCTTGCGCGCCATGCTGCTCCCGTCCCGTCGCGGCCCGGTCCCGTGCCCGGCTGCGGGCGAACCGTGAATATACCCTCCGCGGCCCGGGGTGCAACCGCTTCCTTGGGCGGCGGGCGCGGCCCCGGGCGGCGGAAAAATCGCCACCGCAGGTTGACAGCCGTCGGGGCAGCGGCTAGATTCCCCCTCCGTCCCGCGGGGGACGGCTTCGCGGATTCCGTGCCCAGGTGGCGGAATTGGTAGACGCGCTACGTTCAGGTCGTAGTGGGGGTAACCTCGTGGGAGTTCGAGTCTCCCCCTGGGCACCACGGCTTCCGCGACAGCACCGCAGGCAGGACCCTCCCGGGGCGGAGGGCTTTTTTTTGCCCGGCACGGATCCTGCAACCGGATCCCCGCTGCCAGGGGCGGCAAACGCCCGCGATCGCGCCCGAGGCCCCCAGCCGGCCGCAGGCGGCGTTTGCGGGCCGATCCGGCGCACCGCGCCGCGCCCCTTACCCTTGCCGGGAGCCGGATTCCGATATGCGATGGCTCGATATCTACCTGCCCGATCCCGCGGACTCGCCCGTCCTGGCCGCGGCCTGCCGCCAGGCCCGGACCCTGGCCGCGGAACTGCCGGCGATCCAGGAGCGCGACGGCCTGGACGCTGTCGGCGTGACCGCGCGCATGGCCGAGGTCGGAGCGACCCTCTGCCAGGCCATCGGGGCGGTGCGGCCCCAGGCCTTCGCCCCCACGGCCGACGCCGGCGGGGACGCCACCACGACCCCGCCTTTGGGCGACGCCGACCACGACGCCCTGCTGGGCTACCACCTGGTGGTGGCCCCCGCCCTGCTGGACCTGCCCTGGAACTGGCTGCACACGGGCCTGGGCTTCGTGCTGGAGCATCACCCCCTGGCCTGGGGCACCCTCCCCGCGGGGGCGGCCCGCCGCCGGCCGGCCCGCCCGTGGTTCGAGCGGATGCAGCGCGCGCGCTACCTGGTGGGCGACGCGGGCGAGGCGGGGCTGCCGGCGACCCTGACCCAGCTGCGCGCCGGCGTGGCCCGGCCCGAGGTGCTGTTCGTGGCCGGCCACTCGGAGGAGGCGGTCCGCCGCCTGATCCACCGCGAAGGCGAGGCCGTGGCTGCCGCCCTGGCCGACCGCCGCTGGGGCGAGCCCCTGGCGGCGCTGGACCTGCCGGCAGCGACCCCCACCCCGGGCCGGCTGGCCGAACAGGCCTTGCTCTACCAAGCCATCCACTACGCGGGCCCGGTCAGCTGCCCGGCCCGGCTGGCCGACGCCGGCGCCGCCCCCTGGCTGGACCAGCTGGTGCTGGACGCGGTGGGCGAACCGGACGAGGAATTCGCGCGGGAGTTGGGCCTGGAAGGCAAGCTGGTGGGCGTGGACCAGGTGACGGCGCTCCTGGACAGCGTGGCCGAAGGCTGGGAACAGCCGGCCGCCGCCTCCCTGCGCGCCGCCGGTGCGGCCGGACCGCGGGCCGGCGGCCCCTCCTGGCTGCTGGACGACGGCCCGGTGCCGCCGGAGCAGTTCGGCCGCGGGCCCGGCCTGCCCCCGCTGGTGTTCTCCAACTCCCATCGGGCGCTGCCCGAGCTGGGGGCGCGCTTCCTCGCGGCCGGCGCGTCGACCTTCATCGGGCCGGTGGCGCCCCTGTACAGCCGTCCTGCGCGCCTTTATGCCGGCGCCTGCTGGCGGGCCCTGGCGGCCGGCTGGTGCGCCGGGGCCGCCGCCTGGCGGGCGGCGGGAGACCTGCGCCGGGATCTCGGTCCCGAGCATCCGGCCTGGCTCAGCTACGGGGTGCAGGGCAGCGGCCTGCTGGCGCTCCAGTATCTCTAGACGCGGGACCCGCGCTCGCCCAGGGCGGCCGCGAGCCGCCGGGCCGCCCGGCGCACGTTGGCGCTGATGGTGGCGATCTCCTGCGCGGTGGCGCCGTCCTGGTGGATGCCCGCCGCGGCGGCGCAGGTGCATCCCGCCGCCTGGGCCACCAGCGCGGCGCACTCGGCGGCCAGGGGTCCCTCCTTGTGGGGCGGGATGACCACCTCCCCGGCGGGCCCGCCGTCCGCGGCCGGCCGCGCCACCGCCACCGCCCCCACGTGGGCCTCTCCCCCCGTGATCAGCAGCAGCAGGTCGCGCCCCTGGGGCACCAGCACGAGGCGGACCTCGGTGCGCCCGCGACCCTCGCTCACCGGGCCCGGCAGCGGGTCCTTGCCTGCGCTTCCCATGGTGCCGTACTCTGCCATGCAACCCCCGGGCGGTCCGAAGCGTCTACCTTCCGGGACGGGGAGAGCCGGCCCCGCCGCAGCGCCGGCGGAACCGGATGCCCCGCCCGGACCGCCAGGGTATACTATATTCCCGCCGACCGGGAACATTCGCGTGCGGGAAGGTGGTGGTCGGCCATCCCGCGACAGGTCCGGACCGCCGGCGGCGCCCCGCGCCCGGCCGGTCCCACGCACGGAGCAGCATGCCGCCCGAACGGCAGAACCCGAACCCCCTGACGGGAGTCCTCCAGTTGCTCGTGTCCCGTGGCGCCCACCTCGTGCTGGGCTTCGTCACGGTGGGCGCCGTGCTGTTCTGCGGCTGGGACGCCACCCGCGAGCGGCCCAGCGACGGCACCGTCTGGCTGCTGGGCCGGCCCGAACTGGAGGTGCTGGACCTGCTGCCGGTCGGCGGCGGGCAGCCCACACCCCTGAGGACCGGGGACCGGATCGTG
Organism: Candidatus Krumholzibacteriia bacterium; assembly: GCA_046260475.1. Lineage (GTDB taxonomy): Bacteria > Krumholzibacteriota > Krumholzibacteriia > LZORAL124-64-63 > LZORAL124-64-63 > JACZKN01. Next base: position 9,810 of record JBHEPC010000244.1, read on the forward strand.
GGCATCGGCCGGCGCATCGTGGGCTCGCCCCAGCAGGCGGCCGACGAGCTGCGGCGCTACGAGCCGGGCACGGTCGTGCCCTACCTGGTGCGCCGCGGCACCGAGCAGCTGACCCTGAGCGTGCCCCTGGGCACCACCCGCGTGGACCTGCGCGACTACTCGGTGAACGTGGTGCTGGCGCTGGTCTACCTGGTGATCGGCTTCGCCGTCTACCTGCGCTCGGGCAACGAGCGGGCGCCCAGCCTGTTCTTCGTGCTGTGCCTGCTGTTCGGCCTCTACTTCATGACCAACCTGCAGCAGGTCAGCTACTTCCTGGGCGCGATCATCACCCAGAACATCGGGGCCTTCGCCCGCTTCATGCTGCCGGCGGTGTTCCTGCACTTCTTCCTGGTCTTTCCCCGCAAGAAGCTGACGCTGACCAAGCACCCGTTCCTGGCGCCGCTGCTGTACCTGCTGCCCTGGATGTTCTACCTGCGTTTTACCCTCAACCAGTTCATCGGCAGCGAGGGAGCCAAGATCGGCGCCACCAGCTGGATCGTGCTGGGCCTGTACTACGTGTTCGGCCTGTGGGCCCTGCTGCACGGCTACTTCAGCTACCGGGACCCGCTGATGCGCCAGCGGGTGCGCATCCTGACCTTCGGCACCCTGGCCGCGGTGATCCCCTTCCTGATCGTGAAGATCGGCATGGAGGAGCTGAACTTCCGCACCGGCCTGACCCGCCTGGGCGCGATCCCCCTGGCCATGATCCCGATCAGCTTCGGCTATTGCGTGGCCCGCTACCAGGTGCTGCAGATCGATCTGCTGCTCAAGCGCAACCTGGCCTACGCCCTGCTGACGGGCGGCGTGTGGCTGGGCTACCTGGGCCTGGCCTGGTGGCTGGGCGGGCGCCTGCTGGAGGTCGTCCCGGCCGCGGCCAGCCCCCTGATCGCCGCCGGCACGACCCTGGCCGTGGCGGCGGGCCTGTGGCCCCTGCGCCGCGGCCTGCAGCAGGCCCTGGACCGGCGCTTCTACCACTCCCGCGACAACCTGACCGCCGTGATCGAGGAGTTCAGCAAGGAGATCCCCCGCCTGATCCAGCGGGACGCCCTGCTGGAGCGCGTGGGCCGCCGCCTGGTCGGGGCCCTGGAGCTGCCGGGCCTGGCCTTCTACCTGGGCGAGGGCGACCACCAGGCGCGCGAGTTCGTCCTGGCCGGCCGCACCTTCGCAGCACCCTCGCCGCGGACCGAGGAGGACACGCCCCCGCCGGCGCCCCCGGTCTGGCCCGAGCGCCTGCACCTGGCCGCCCTGGCGCCCCTGCTCGAGCAGCAGAGCGAGCCCTTCTGGGCCGACCCCGGCGACGCCTTCGAGGTCGAGATGCGCCAGGCCATCACCCGGGAGCAGGCCGAGCTGAAAGCCCGCGCCCGCGAGCAGCTGATCCTGGTCGAACACGGCGTCCAGCTCGTGGTGCCGCTGGTGGCCCAGGGCCGGCTGGTGGGCCTGGTGGCCCTGCCGGGGCGCCCCGGCGACGAGGACTGGGCGGTCTACGAGCTGCAGCTGTTGACCATCGTCGCCGGGCAGGTGGCGCTGCAGGTGGAGAACGCGCGGCTGTACGAGGAGGAGGTGGCCAAGCAGAAGCTCGAGGAGGAGATCGCCATGGCCCGCCAGATCCAGGCCCGGCTGCTGCCGCGCCGGATCCCCTCCTACGCCGGGGTCGAGATCGAGGCCGTGAACATCTCCAGCAAGCAGGTCTCCGGCGACTACTACGACGTGATCGAGCGCGAGGACGGCCGCCTGGGCATCGTCATCGCCGACGTCAGCGGCAAGGGCATGCCCGCCTCCATCCTGGCCTCGAACATCCAGGCCGCGCTGCGGGCCCAGTGCGACACCTGCACGTCGCCCGCCGAGGTGCTCACGCGCATCAACAAGCAGATCCACGCCAGCACCGACCCCCAGCACTTCGCCACCCTCTTCCTGTCCCTGTTCGACCCGGCCACCCGGCGCCTGCGCTACAGTTCCGGGGGGCACAACGCCCCGGTGATCATGCGGGCCGACGGCACGGTGCACCTGCTCGAGAAGGGCGGCATGCCCCTGGGCGCCTTCGACTTCGGCACCTACGAGGAGGAGGAGGTTCAGCTCGAGCCCGGCGACATGCTGTTCATGTACACCGACGGCCTGACCGAGACCAAGGGCCGCGACGGGGACGAGGACTACGGCGAGGACCGCCTGAACGACCTGCTGCGGGAGCACCGCCTGACCCCGGCGGCGGACCTCTTCGCCGAGGTGCACCGGCGCCTGCGGGACTTCAGCGGCCGCAAGGACGCCGACGACGACATCACCATGGTGTGCGTGAAGATCGCCGCCGAGGCCGGCCAGGTGCTGGCCGGGGCCGGCGGCCCCTGAACGGCCGGAGGAATACCGGCCCCCGCCGCAACCCGGGGGCCGGAAAGGACGTAGCGAACAGGATACGGAGGTGCCGGCCGCGCCGCGGCCGGGACGCCGGGTCCGAACCTGCCCGGAGGCGTGCGCGTGAAGTGGATGATCTTGGGCCTTGCGGCCGCCCTGCTGCTGATCGGGCTGGGCGTGGTGCTGACCGGCGGCGAGGGCGGCGGAACCGCGGTGTCCGCCGACCCCGAGGCCGCCCTGCTCTGCAGTGAGGGCACCGAGGACGCCAACGCCTTCCGCCTGGGTGCCGCGGTGGAGAAGCTGGGCCGCGCCCTGGAGCTGGATCCCTCCCTGGCCGAGGCTTCCATCGCCCGCGCCCTGGCCCTGGCGCGGCTGGGCCGCAGCGACGAGTACAAGCGCGAGTTGGCCCGCGCCGACAGCCTGACCCTGCTGATCACCGACGACGACCGGCGCATGCTGGCCGAGCTGCGCCTGAGCGCCTTTCTGGGCTCCCGGGCCTTCGCCCTGCGCGACTCCCTGCTGGAGAAGCTCGCCCGGGAGATGCCCCGCAACATCCACGTGCTGGTGGCCCAGGCCGGGCTGCCCCAGCGCGAGAACGACCTGGCGGCCCAGGAGGAGGCCTGGCTGCGCATCCTGGAGGTCGACCCCAGCTACGCCAACAGCTACAACATGCTTGGTTACCTGGAAATGGCCCGCGCCAACTACGACAAGGCCATCGAGTACATGCAGAAGTACGCCTTCCTGGCGCCGGACCTGGCCAACCCCCACGACTCCCTGGGCGAGGTCCTGATGACCATCGGCCGCTACGAGGAGGCGGAGCAGGAGTTCCGGGCCGCCCTGAAGATGCAGCCGGACTTCTACCACTCGATGATCAACCTGGCCCGGGTCTACCTGGCCCGCGGGCAGATCCGCACGGGCAAGGAGATCCTGGTCAAGGTGCGGGACCTGGTGGCCGGCAGCGAGCTGGAGAAGAACGTGGACCGCGAGTTGGTGGGCACGTACGTGGTCAACGGCCTGGAGGACGAACTGCAGCAGCTGATCGCCGGCTACGTGACCCGTTACCCCGACGACCACACCACGGGCTTCTACCGGGCCATGGGCCTGGCCTACCAGGGCAGGGTCCAGGAAGGGCAGGCCGTGATGGACTCCTGCCTGGCGGCCTGGCGCGGCGGCGAGACCTACGGCAAGAGCCGCGATTCGCGCGAGAGCATCGACTACGCCGACCGCCAGTTCGACGCCCTGGTGGCCGACGTGGCCGACGACCCGGAGACCGCCGCCCGCCTGTGGCGCCGCGTGGTCGACCTGGTCGACGGCGAGCGGCCCTTCCACGAGACCTGGTTCGACCGCTACCGCCTGGCCGCGGCCCTGCACGCCGGCGGCCGGCCCGGCGAGGCCCTGGCCGAGATCGAGCCCATCCTCGCGGCCAACCCCCGCGCCCTGAACGTGCTGGTGCTGGCGGTGCGCTGCTTCCTGGACCTGGACCGCCTGGCCGAGGCGCGCCAGGCCCTGGAGCAGCTGCAGTGGAGCGTGGCCAAGGCGGACGAGGACTTCCCCGCCCGGCTGACCGCCGCCGCGCTGGCCGGGCAGCTGGCCGCCCGCGAGGGCGCGCCTTAGCCCGGATCATTCATGGCTGATCCGGGCCAGGTCGCCCCGGCGCCTAGACTTCCCGGAAGAAGTAGGGCCGCAGGCACTGGACGATCTTCTCGTAGGTCTCCGGGTAGAGCCCCCACACCGCCGCCGCCACCGAGCTGAGCAGGCTGTTGCCGTCCTGGGGCGTGAAGCTGCAGCCGGTGATCGAGGTGCCGCTCTCGTCCACGTGCAGGGTGTCGATGGGGATCACCGACTGGTTGAGGATGCGGCCGCAGAAGCCGTGGTCCCGCCCGAAGGAGAAGATGCTGTTGGCCGTCGTCTTGTAGGTGACGGCGATGCGGTCGTCGGCCGTCAGCCGCGCCACCAGCTCGTCCCGGGTGACGGGACGGCGGACCTTCAGGTGGTAGTGGATCACGTGCATGAACTGGCTGTTCAGCCGCAGGGCCGAGCTGAACAGGTTCAGGTCGTACTGCTCGCCCTTGGTGCGGAACAGGTGCCAGGCGTCGCGGGCGTGGTGGGTGCCGAAGCGCTCCACCCGGTGGGCGCCCACCTGGGGGCTGGGCACGAACTTGCCGTCCTCGCTGATGTCGTTGGCCCGCCGCATGCAGACGAAGCGGCCCTCGACCAGGTTCTCCGGTCCCTCGTCCCCCAGACCCAGGACCTTGATGATGACCGACAGGTTGTGGGTGTTGCAGCTGACCACCTGCAGGTACTTGTCCCGGCCCTTGGCCAGCACCTCGTCGTTGATGCCGCGGGCGTAGGGCGTGCCGAAGCCGAACTGACTGCCCTGGGCGATGAAGAGTTCGGTGTCCGCCTCGTACTGCGCGTACCAGCACTCCTTCATCTCCTTGCCCGAGGGCGTGCAGTCGACGACCACGCGGGCGGCCTTGAGGGCGTCCTCGGTGCAGGCGTCGACCTTCAGGCCCAGCTGCTCGAAGCCCGCGATGCGGTCGCTGTCGGTGACCAGGCGCGCGCCGCGCCGCAGCAGGTTGATGACCTTGGCGCGGTCGTCCAGCAGCGGCGTCCGCTTGTGGACGATCACCTCGTCGATGCCCAGCTGGGCCTTGAAGTGGCAGAGCAGGCCGATCAGCGGCTCGCCGATGGTGCCTGTGCCGACGACGAGGACGGACTTCGGACCGAACATGGACCTCTCCCTGGCTGGCGGTCAGCGCTCGGGCAGGCCCCACCGCTCGTGGGGCAGCACCTCCACCGGCCGCGCGAAGAACTTGTCGACGGGGTAGCGGAGCAAGTTACTGACCCGCGAGGTGTAGATACAAGAGAATTCCATGATCTGGCGCCCGAAGCGGCTGGCCGCCCGGCCTTCGCGGAAAAGCGACTCCCAGTGGGGGTTGAGCACCGCGCGCACCTGGCGCTGCAGGCGGGCGCGCTGGCCCAGGGCCTCGCCCAGGCGCCTTTCGAGGGCTTCGCGCGCGGCCGCGTCGCCGCCGGCGGCGGCCAAGTGGTCCTGCTCCAGGACCAGCTCCTCGAGCAGCTCCTCCACCGCGGCCAGCTCGCGCCGCTGCCCGGCCAGGGGGGTCAGGGCCTCGATCTCCTCCTCCACCTCGGGCACGATCATCGCCGTACGCCAGCCGACGGACTTCTTGCTGCGCAGGATATCGCCGTAGGTGTGGTCGCCCCAGTAGAGGATCCCGTCGCCGCGGCAGCCCAGATTGCGCTCCAGGAAGAACGCGTCCCCGCCCACGTAGCAGATGCCGCGGTGGTTGGGCATGCGCGCGAGCTGCCCCGCCGGCACCGGCTCGCCCGGCCCGCGGGCCAGGAAGAAGCCGGGCTTGCGGGCGAAGCACACGACCAGGTCGAAGAGATCCTCCCACGAGCCGGCCGGGCCGCCCACCAGGTGGTCCATCACCGCGGCGGTGTAGTCGGCCTCCGAGTTGGTCAACAGGAAGAGCTTCGTGCCCGCCTCGCGGGCACGCCGCAGGGTGGGCACGAGGTCCGGATCGCGCAGGAAGTAGCGGTCCAGGTCGGCGGTGATGCGGTGCTTGAGGGAGCCGTCGGCGTGCAGGGTGTCGACGGTCTGGCGGATGTCGTCGAAGAGCGCCCGCCGCGAGCGGTCCAGGCGCACGGCGCCCCTTTCCGCCAGGTCGATGACGGCCGCGTAGAGCGAACCCTCGGGCAGGTCGAACAGGGTGTCGAAGATGCGGTAGCGGCCGCTGCCGATGCGGATGCGCCCGCGGGGATAGAGGCTGCGCCGCTCCTCCTTCTCCAGGAAGCGGAAGCCGTGGCGCACCCGCGTGATGTGGCCGTGGGCGTCCACCTTCAGCAGGTTGCCCAGGCGCTTGTCCACGATCAGGCCCCGGATGGCCGCGGCCGCGTCCCAGCGCACGCCCCGCACCGCCTCGGGGTAGCCCTTGTCCCGCACGAGCCGCTCGACAGCCAGCTCGAAGCACAGCCGGTTGAAGTTGTCGGTGTCGTAGACCGCCAGGGTGTGGTCCATGTCGAAGCCCATGGCCGCGATGGCGGTCATGCGCAGGTTGCGGTTGGTGAAGACGCGCCGGCTGGGCGCGGGCGCCCACCCGGCGGCGGCGGACGCGGAAAGGGCGGCGGCTCCGGTCGGACCGGTCATGGACGACTCCTGGGTTGGCGGCGGTCCGGACAGCCGGCAGGTCCCGGGTATCCGCGGCGCCGGTGGTCCGGGCGCGGACGGCGGTCCGGACGGATCAGGTGGCGACGGTATGCGGGGCGCCGCGGCCGGCGGCCAGGTCGCCGGTCCGCTCGGCCCGGGCCTGGGGATGCTCGGGGAAGCGCTCGACCACGCTGCGCCGCCAGCTGGCGGCGTTGTCGTGGAAGCCCATCTCCACCATCAGGTCGCAGCCCCGGAACCAGGCCCGGTGGTTCCACTCGCTCTCGGTGACCGTGCGCAGGTACAGCTTCATGGCGCGCTTGCGATCCCCCGCGAAGCGCGAACATTCGGCCATGCCGAGCCAGGCGTAGGAGTAGGCCGGATCCAGTTCCAGGGCCTGCTCGAAGTGCCCGACGGCCTCGCCGACCTTCCCCTCCAGGAGCGCCAACTCGCCGAGGTAGCGCAGAGGATACAGGTCCCGGACCCGCCTGTCCACGCCCGCGAAGGAGACCGCGGCCTCGCCGGCGCGCAGGCGGTGCAGGTCCGCGCGCACCTGATCGAGGCGGTGGCGGACCGTGTCGGCCGGCAGGCGACCGTGGTTCCGCTGCAGGTCGCGGGTGCCGGCGGCCGCCGCCTGCAGCAGCACGGCGGGGTGGTCGGGGAAGACGTCGCGCACCTGCCCGGCCACCCGCACGGCCTCGGCACCCCGCTCCAGGGCCAGCAGCGCCGAGATGATCCGCGCCCCCAGGTCCGGCACCCAGGTCAGGCGCCGTACCTGCTCGGTCGGCAGCCGGTCCAGGCGGCACCAGGCCGTGTGCAGGTGGGCCAGGGCCTCGTCCAGGCCGGCCACCGGCAGCACCTCGTCGTCCAGCCGCACCAGCCCCTCGCAGCCCAGGCGGTAGGGGAAGTAGGCCTCTGCCGGGTGGGTCTCGACGGCCTTGCGCAGGATGCGCAGGGCCCGCTCGCGGCTGCGGGTGCGGCGGTCCGCATCGTTGCCTTCGTGGACCACCGCCAGCAGGGTGTCGTAGACGTGCAGCCCCTGGGTCCGGGCCCAGCCCTCCAGGGACGGCGCCACCTGCTCGTGGATGGGGAACTCGTAGCGCACCTGCGGATCGTTGCGGAACAGCCTGACCTGGCTGCGCCCTTCGGGCCCCGTCTCCTCGCGGGGACTGACGATGCGCAGCCGGTAGCCCGCCGCCGTGGGGTCGTGCAGCAGGCGCTGGAACTCCACCGGCCGCACCGGCTGCAGGTACTCGTCCGCGTCCAGGACCAGCACCCAATCGCTGGCGGCCTCGGCCAGGGCGGCGTTGCGGGCCGCGGCGAAATCGTCGTCCCAGGGCAGGTCCACCACCCGGGAACCGTAGCCTTCGGCGATGATGCGGGTGTTGTCCTTGGAACCGGTGTCGACGACGATGACCTCGTCGACCAGCGCAAGCACGGATTTGAGGGCCGTACCGATGCGGGCCTCTTCATCGCGGGCGATCAGGCACAGGCTGACGGTCTGGCGCTTCATGGATGGGGCGGTGTCCTCGGGTGCGGGTGATGGTCGTACGGGGGAGGTATCGGCGGGGAGGGGGGGTGGTTTACCCTAACTTCGGCCCCGGTTACGTGTTGCATTCCTCCGCTTGTGCCGCGAAAATTGTGTCTGCGCCCAAAGTGGCCTCCAGCACAGGACATGGAGTCAATTTGTCGGATCCAGAATCAAAAAATGACCCCCTCCGGCGCCCGGACACAATTTTCGCGGCACCGCCGAAGGTATACGCGCTGTTGGACAATGTGCGCAGCGTCTGGAACGTCGGCTCCATGTTCCGCACCGCCGATGCGGCCGGCCTCGCCGGGCTGTATCTTGCGGGCATGACCGCCACACCCCCGCGGCCGGACATGGAGAAGACCGCCCTGGGCGCCACCCGCACCGTGCCCTGGGACTACTGGGCCGACCCCGCGGCGGCGGTGCGGCGCCTGCAGGCGGACGGGGTGCAGGTGGTTGCGGTGGAGCAGGCGCCCGGGGCGGCGGACTGGCGGTCGTTCGCCTGGAGCTACCCCCTGTGCTTCGTCGTGGGGCACGAGGTGCGCGGGGTGGGATCATCAGTGCTGGACCTGGCCGACGCCGTGGTGGAGATTCCCATGGCAGGTGCCAAGACCTCCCTGAACGTGGCGGTCAGCTTCGGGCTGATCGCGTTCGAGATCCGGCGGCACTGGCTGCAGGAAGGACGACCATGAGCCGGAGCCCCCGATGACCTGGCGCTCGCCCTGGCAGTCCCGGGCCTACGTGGCGGGCGTGGCCGGCGTGCGCCGGATCCTGCGGTCGCGGCCCCGCTGGGAGCAGCGCTTCGTCGAGTCCCTGGTCGGGGCCCAGAACCGACGGGTCCACCGTCACCTGCGGGGGCGGCCGGCGGGCACCGTGCTGCTGATCCTGCCCCGCTGCGTGAAGATGACCGGGTGCTGCGCCGACGTGAAGGCCGACCTGGCGCTGTGCCGCGAGTGCGCCGACTGCCAGCTGGGCGGCATCGCCCGGCTGTGCGACCGCTACGGGGTGCGCGCCCTGGTGGCGTTCCGCAGCCACGTGGCGTTCGCCATGGCCCGGGCCGAGCGGCCCGACCTGATCATCGCCACCGCCTGCCACGATCGTCTGATCAAGGCCCTGCGCAGCGTGCCCGAGTTCCCCGCCCTTTTGGCCCCCCTGGCCGGCATGGAGCGCATGTGCGTGAACGCCGGCATCGACCTGGCGTGGTTCGAGGCGCAGCTGGCGGCGGTCACCGCAGCCGTACCGGAGGCCGCCCAACCGGACGCCGCGCCCGCGGCCGCACGGGTGGCGGGCACCGCCACGGCCGGCCCATGACCCCTGCCACCCCTGGCCCGGCGGCGGCCTGGCGTGACGCCCTGGTCCTGATGCGGCCGCGGCAGTGGCCCATCCTGACGGCCCAGCTGCTGGTCGGGGTGCTGCTGGCCCAGCCGGACCGGGCGCAACTGGGCGCGCTGCTCGCCCCGGACGCCCTGCTGACCTTGGGCGCCGCCTGGCTGGCCTGGGTGGTGCTGCTGAACGGGGGGACCCTGGCCTACAACAGCGCCTGGGACCGGGACACCGGACCCGTGGCCTACCTGGCGCAGCCGCCGCGGCCGCCGGCGGGGCTGGCCGAGGCGGCCCTCGGCGCCATGGCCGCCGGGGCCCTGCTGGGGGCGGCGGCGGTGGGCACGCGCTTCGGCCACGTGACCGCGGCCTGCGTGGCCCTGTCGGTGCTCTACTCCCACCCCGCACCCCGGCTGAAGTCCCGGCCGGGCCTGGACCTGCTGGTGAACATGGTGGGCTACGGGGCGGGCACCACCCTGGCGGGGCTGCTTGCGGGCAGGGCGGCCACGGGGCAGGTCCCGGGGCCGAACGATCCCTGGCTGGTGGCGGGGTTCGCCCTGCTGTTCGGCTCCCTGTATCCCCTGACGCAGATCTATCAGGCGACCGCCGACGCGGCGCGGGGCGACCGCACCCTGACCACCGCCCTGGGCGTGCGTCCGGCGCTGGCGTTGGCGCTGGTGCTGGGGGTGCTGGCGTCCGGCGCGCTGCTGCGGACGGCGCCCTCGGGGCCGGGTTCCGCCCTGGTGGGCGGCGCCTGCGGCCTGTGGCTCGTGCACCTGGGGCAGTGGCTGGCGCGGGCCGGCCGGCTGGACGACGCGGCCCACGAGCGGGGCATGTACGTGGCGCTGGGCCTGTGGGCGCTCGTGGACGTGGCGCTGGTGGCGGCGCGGTTCCTCTAGCGGGCGGCCGGGCCGACGGCCGGGCCGGCGGCCGAGCCGGCGGGCGGGCGGGCAGCCGTCAGACGTGCAGGCGCCGGCGGCGGGAGATCTCCCCCGAGAAGGCGGTCCCCAGGGCCGCGAATTCCCCCAGCAGCCGGTCGATGAGCTCGACCTTGGTCTTCAGGGGCAGGAAGGCCGCCTTGAACCCGTTCATGACCAGCGCCAGCACCTCGTCCTCGCTCAGGCCGTAGTTCTCCACCGCCAGCCGGTACTCGTTGGTGACCGTGGTCCCGGAGACCAGGCGGTTGTCGGTGTTCAGGGTGACCCGCAGGCCCTCCTGCATGAAGCGGCGGATGGGGTGGCTGGCGAAGTCGGGGATGGCCTTGGTCTGCAGGTTGCTGGCCAGGCAGACCTCGACGGCGATGCGGCGGTCGTTGACCCAGGCCATCAGGTCCGGGTCCTCGGCCAGGTGGGTGCCGTGGCCGATGCGGTGGGCCCGGCAGTAGTGGACGGCCTGGTGGATCGACGGCGCGCCGAAGGCCTCGCCGGCGTGGACGGTGACGTTGACGTTCCCGTCGAGTACCCGCTGGAAGGCCTCCAGGTGGTCCTTGGCCGGGAAGTCCTTCTCGGCCCCTGCCAGGTCGAAGGCGACGACGCCGCGGCCCTTCCAGCGCACCGCCAGGTCGGCCAGTTCGAGGCTGGACGGGCCCGGGATGTGGCGGATCCCGCAGATGATCTGGCCGGTGCGGATGCCGTAGCGGCGGTAGGCCCGGTCCAGGCCCCTCTGCACGGCGGCGACGACCTCGTCGTAGGCCAGGCCGCGCTCCCGGTGCAGCAGGGGCGAGTAGCGCACCTCCATGTACCGCACGTTCTCGAGGTGGGCGTCCTCGGCCAGTTCGAAGGCGATGCGGGTCAGGCTGTCGGCGTCCTGCATCAGCTTCAGGGTGATGTCGAAGACCCGCAGGTAGTCCACCAGGCTCTGGCAGTCGTCCGGCACGCGGCACACCGCCAGGACGTCGGCCTCGCTGGCGAAGCTGTAGCCGGTGTCCACGTGCCGGGCCAGTTCCAGGACCGTCGCCGGCCGCAGGGAGCCGTCCAGGTGCACGTGCAGGTCGGTCTTCGGCAAGGCGTGCAGGAAGTCGACCGAAGGACGGCGGACGGCGGGATTCGTACTCTGACCCATGGGCTCGCCCCCCGGTACGGCGGTCCTGCGGGGCCGCAGGCCGCCGGTGGATAAAAAGTATCGATGCGGGCGAAGCGTCCCTCCAGCGTCCGGGGTGCGACTCGTTACCCAGGGGCCTTCGGATCGGCTTCGAATTCCCCGCAGGCAACTAGCCAAGTCACCTGCGGAAACCCGCATCGAATACATGGTCCCGACCGCATCGCAGCGGAATCGCGACCGCTAATCATTATACTGATGGGAACGGCCGCAGCGCAAGTAGGGAGTTGCAGATTCCCGGACCGGGCCGAACCCGCTGCAGCGAACGGAGATTGGACAAGCCCCGGGCCAGCCTGTATATTCTCCGATACCAACCCCAGACCGCGATTCGGGAGTCTTTCATGAGGAGAATGGCAATGCCGCAGGGAATCGGTCCCAGGGTCAGGTCCGTCCTCTTGGCCGCCGCCGTATTGGCGATGCTGCTGCCCCTGGCCGCGACGGCCGCCAACAGCCCCGACGGCACCTGGGTCGGCAGGATGAAGACCGCGGACGGCGAGGAGTTCGACATCACCCTCGTCCTGGACGGCATGGGCGCCAGATGGACGGGCACGCTCTCGGACCCTTACATGGGCGAGGTCGAACTGCAGGACCTCACGGTCACGGCCACGCGCATCAGCTTCACCTTCCGGCCGGCCAACGTCCCCTACCCCGCCAACTTCTCCGGCAGCTACCTGGCGGCCGGGGACCGCATCACCGGCACCTTCTCCATGCGCGGCTCCAGCCGCTTCGTGAAGTTCGAGCGCTCCCAGGAGAGCCTGTCGGCCGGGCCCGCGGTCATCGACGAGCCCGCCGCGCCGGTGCGAGTGCGCCACGACTACCGCTTCGCCCTGACCGGCCGCATCAGCCGCTGGACGGCGCTGCACGTGGTCAAGGACGAGAACTACATCATCAACAACCTCACCGAGGGCACCTTCAACTTCGACGGCGCCTTCAAGTGGTCGGTGAAGGACGAGTTCACCGTCTACGCCCGCTACTACCGCGGCGGCATGGCCATCACCGACAACGAGAGCAAGCTGGCCGCGTACGAGGAGTCCGGACTGAACGCCGACTCGCACCTGGCCCTGGACGGCTGGGAGATCGGCATGACCGGCTACCTGGGCGACGTCATGATGAGCACCAGCCGCTTCAACCCCTACGTGACCGCCGCCATGGGCATGGTCAGCTGGGAGCTGGGCGAGTCCGGCCGGGGCAGCGACGTCGTGGTGCTGGAGCGCAGCCCCCTGGAAGGCAGCGACCCGGCGGTGGTGTTCGGCCTGGGCACCGAGTACGAGCTCTCCCCCCGCGCCGCCCTGGAACTGGAGCTGGCCTGGCGCTACTTCATGACCGAGGACGAGGAGCTGTGGCCGGATCCGGACAACACCTGGTCCAACACCCACACCTGGGGCCTGTCCCTGGGCTTGACCTGGGGCTTCTGAGGATCGGGCGCCCGGTCGCCGGGCCGCGCGGACCGCGACGGACACGAGAAGGCCGGCTCTTCCGGGGAGCCGGCCTTCGGTGTCCGGGGGTGGTGGCGCCGCCGGCTACGTTCCGGCCGCGTAGTCGTTCAGGTAGGCCAGCTGCTCGGGTGTCAGCACGTCCAGGCCCGAGCCCATGGTCTGCAGCTTGATGCCGGCGATGTGCTGGTCCTGCGTCTCGGGGATGTCGTGGACCGCGGCCTGCAGTTCCGGGCCCTCGGCGGCCAGGCGCACCATGGACAGGAACTGGTTGGCGAAGCTCATGTCCATGACCTCGCTGGGATGGCCCTCGGCCGCGGCCAGGTTCACCAGGCGGCCCTGGGCCAGCACGTAGATGCGGCGGCCGTCGGCCAGGGTGTACTCCTCGCAGTTGGCCCGCACGGTGCGCTTGGCGCTGGCCATGGCCTCCAGGTCGTCCAGGTTGATCTCGCAGTCGTAGTGGCCGGTGTTGCAGACGATCGCCCCGTCCTTCATGACCTCGAAGTGGCGGCCCACGATGACGTCCTTCATGCCGGTGGCGGTGATGAAGACGTCGCCGACCCGCGCAGCCTCGTCCATCGGCATGACCCGGTGGCCGTTGAGGATGGCCTTGAGCGCCGCGGTGGCCTTGATCTCGGTGGCGATGACGCTGGCGCCCATGCCCGCGGCGCGCATGGCGCAGCCGGCGCCGCAGTGGCCGTAGCCGGCGACCACGAAGTTCTTGCCCGCGAGCAGGACCGAGGTCGCGCGCAGGATGCCGTCGATGCTGGACTGGCCGGTGCCGAAGACGTTGTCGAAGTCCCACTTGGTCTCGGCGTCGTTGACCGCGACGACCGGGTACTTCAGGGCGCCGTCGGCGGCCATAGCGCGCAGGCGGTGCACGCCGGTGGTCGTCTCCTCGGTGCCGCCGATGATGGTCGCGGCCAGCTCCGGGTGGCGGTTGTGGACCGAGAAGATGAGGTCGGCGCCGTCATCGAGGGTCAGCGTCGGCTTGAACTCGAGGGTCTTGTCGATGCACCAGTAGAACTCCTCGGTGTTCATGCCGTGCCAGGCGTAGATGGAGATGCCGGCAGCGGCCAGGGCCGCGGCCACGTCGTCCTGGGTGCTCAGGGGGTTGCAGCCGGACCAGCTGATCTCCGCGCCGGCGGCCTTCAGGGTCTCGATCAGGACGGCCGTCTCCTTGGTCACATGCAGGCAGCCCGCGATGCGCATGCCCTTGAGGCTCAGCCGGGCCGCGTGCTCCTCGCGCAGGGCCATCAGCACCGGCATGCGGCTCTCGGCCCAATCGATCCTCATCCGGCCCTTGGCCGCCAGGTCCAGGTCGCGGACCTTGTAGTCCGCGCCGGTGCTGTATTTCTCGCTCATCGTCGTGTCTCCTCGCTCGGGTTTCCGGTTGCGTCGGTCGTCGTTCGGTCGTGTCATCGCTATCAGGGGCCGGGCTTGTTCGCCGTGGCCAGGAAGACGTCGGGCCAGCAGGGCGCCCGTCCCCCGGCGGGGGGGCGCGCCTCGCCGGCGGGCCCGGGCTGGCGGCTGCGCACCAGCCAGCGGCCCGGCGCGAGCCCCGCGGCGGTGCAGAAACCCTCCACCTGCGCGCGGGTGAAGCCCAGCCAGCGGTGGGCGAGCTCGTCCCGCATCCACTGCTCGTCGTGGGCGGCGAAGGCCGTCAGCAGCACGCGGCCGCCGGGCCTGACCACCCGCGCCATCTGCGCCACCGCCGCGGTCGGATCCTCCACGTGGTGCAGGACCATGCCGCAGTGGCAGGCGTCGAAGGTCCCGTCGCCGAAGGGCAGGGCCTCCAGGACTCCGTTGCACAAGGCCACCGTTTGCAGGCCTTCGTCCCGGCACACCGCCGCCGCGCGGGCCAGCATGGCCCGGCTGTGGTCCAGGGCCACCACCAGCCTGGCGGCGGCCCCGAACACCGGCAGCATGGCCCCGGTGCCGGTGCCGATGTCCAGGATGCGCAGGCCCGGCGCCACCAGGGCCGCCACCGCGCCCAGGGCCACGTCCGGGTGCTCGTACTCCCGGCGGATCGTGTCCCAGCGCTCGGCCAGGCCGCTGAAGAAGTCGTCGGTGCGGCGTCGCCGGGCGTTCAGCGCCTCGGCCAGCAGGCCGTCGTCCCGGGCCGCCCCGGCCACCTGCTCGGCGGCCTCCAGCAGGGCGGTCCGCAGCGGCTTGCCGTGGGGGAACGCCGCCGGGCCAGCCAGGCGGTACCAACTGAAGGTGCCCTCGCGGCGCTGCGTCAGCCAGCCCTGCTCCCGCAGCACGGCCAGGTGCCGCGAGACCCGCGGCTGGGCCAGGCCGGTGATCCGCACCAGCTCCTGGACGTTCAGCTCCTCGCGGCCCAGCAGGCGCAGCAGGCGCAGGCGCACCGGGTCGCTCAGGGAGTGGAAAAGGCCGGCAGGGTCCATTGCGGGGGGCACGCTTTCCTCCATCGTCCAGCCCGCTGGTAGGATAACCCGCGGCGGCGGCTGAGGCAAGCGTATTTATGTATTTATTCGAATACAATCATTATATGCGTGCCAACCGCCGCCGCGGCCCGGCCTAGCCCGGATCCCGGACTCCCCCACCCGCGGCGCGGGCGGCCGCGTACCACACCAGGTCGGTCAACGGCAGGATGGGCAAATCCGGCGCCTCGAGGGCCAGGCCGTCGGCGATCTGGCCCAGGCAACCGGGGTTGGTGGTGACCACGAGGTCGGCGCCGGTGTCAGCCAGCAGGCGAGCCTTGCGCCGCCCCAGGTCCTCGGCCAGGTCCCGGTGGCGCAGGCCCCAGGCGCCCCCGCTGCCGCAGCACACCTCCGGCTCGGCGGGCTCCAGCACCTTCAGGCCGGGGATCCGCCGCAGCAGGGCACGGGGCTCGGCCACGATGCCCCGGCCGTGCCGGGCATGGCAGGGGTCGTGGACGGCCACCCCCAGGGGCAGGCGGGCCAGGGGCGGCAGCGGCGCCTCGGCCAGCAGTTGGGTCGGATCGACGACCCGGTCGGACCAGGCCTGGTCCAGGTGCGCCAGTTCGAGGCTGCAGCCGGCGGCCTCCACGAGGATGGGCACGTCCGCCGGCACGCCCGCGAAGGCGACGCGGTTGCGCCGCCCGAGGGTCGCCGCGCGCCCCGGCCGGCCGGAGTGGGCGGCCAGGGCCCCGCAGCAATCCTGGCCCACCGGGATGGAGACCGCGAACCCGGCCGCCGCGCACAGGTCCCGCAGGCGGCGCGACGTGTCCGGCAGCAGGCCGGCGTTGGCGCAGCCGCGGAAGAAGGCCACGGGGCCCCCGGGAACGGCGCCGACGGCCGTCGCGGGCCGGCGCCACGGCGCCGGGGCCCCGGCCAGGCGGTCCAGCAGGCGGACCAGGTCGGCGTCCTCACGGGGGGCCCACGGTACGGTGCCCAGCAGCCGGGCCAGCGGCCAGCGGGCGCAGCAGGGCGAGGAAGCCCGGGCGGTCCAGACGGCGCAGGACCGGGCCCGGCAGGCCGGCGGCCGTGGCCGGCAGGCCCGCGTCGGCCAGGGCGTGGCCCTGGGCGAGCAGGGAGTACGGCACGCCGCTGGGGCAGGCGGTCTCGCAGGCCCGGCAGCCGATGCACAGGTCGAAGGCCTCGAGATAGCTGCGGTCGACGGGCCCGCCCGCGAGGGTCTCCCCCAGCAGCACCAGCCGGCCCCGCGGCGATTGCACCTCGTTGCCGGTGGCCAGCCAGGTCGCGCAGTGGGGCAGGCACAGGCCGCACTGGACGCAGCGCCGCAGCAGGGCGTCCAGGTCCCGGGCCAGGCCGGGCGCCGGGCCGGGGCCGCTCATGGCCGCACCTTCGTCGCGTCCAGCCAGGGGGCGCAGGGCAGCCGGCCGTCCGGGTCGAACAGCGCCTTCAGGCGCGCCAGCAGGTCCCGCGGCACCCCGGGCGGCGGCGCCGGGGGCAGGGTCGGCCGGCCGCCGGCGTAGACCCGGTCCGCATCGATCCCCGCCGCGGCCACCGGCTCGGGAGTCCAGACCAGGGGTGGCGAGACTTGGCGGATCCAGCGGCGCGCGCCGTGGTCCGCAGGGCAGGGTCCCCCGTCGGCGGCCGTCAGGGCCGTCCAGTCGGGCCCGGCCACCGCCCACTCCGGCACGAGGTCGGCCAGGCGCGGCGGCACCTGGGTGAAGGGAAACTCGCCCCCGCCCGTCAGGGCCAGCCCACCGGCGGCGGCCGCGGCCTCCAGGCGCCGCAGCCAGGCGGGCAGGTCCCAGCTGCGGCCCCGGCCGGCGGCCAGGACCAGCAGGGTGCCCGCCTCGGCGTCGGCCACCAGCACCGGCGCGCCCGGGCCCGGCTCGCGCTGCGCCAGCACCGGACGCAGGGGGCCGGCGTCCGCGCCCGGGGCGGCGAAGCGGCGCCAGGCCAGGAGCTCCGGCGCCGGCGCCAGCTTGAGGGTGGCCCCGCGCACCGTCGCCAGCATGCCCTGCGCGCCGGCCAGCAGGTGCGCCAGGCCGTAGCCCACCACGTTCTTGAAAACCGGGGCGCCCGCGTGGAAGGGCCGGCCGGCGCCGTCCTCGGCCCAGATCTCCAGCAGCAGGTCCCGCAGGGTCAGGCCACCGACGGCCAGGGGTCCGGTGCGCAGCACCGCCAGCGCCGCCGCCAAGGGCGGCAGCGTGCCCAGGCCCGGTCCGCCGGCCTCCTGGCCCCGCACCGCGCCCAACGGCAGCCATAGGCCGCGGGCCAGGGCGGCCGCCTGCACCTGGCCGAGGTCCGCGTCGCCCGGAACGGTGACGCACAGGTCGTCCCAGCGGAACCGCACCGCGGTCGGCACCGGCGGCGGCTCGGCCCAACGGGGCGCGTGCGCGGGCAGGGCCTTGCCCGGGTTCAGCAGCCCGTCCGGATCGAAGGCGGCCTTGAGGCCGGCCATCAGCCGCGCCGCTCCCGCGTCCAGTTGCCAGGGCACCGCGTGCAGCTTCTCCAGGCCCACCCCGTGCTCGCCGGTGACGCTGCCCTCCAGGGCGATCGCCCGGTGCAGGATGGCGTCGGCGGCGGCGTGGGCGCGCCGCCTCAGGTCCGGGTCGCGGTCGTCGTAGTGGACGCCCGGGTGGAGGTTGCCGTCGCCGGCGTGGAAGGCCGTCGCCACCTGCACGCCGTGCTCGGCCTTGATGGCGCCGATGGCCTCCACCAGCGCGGGCAGGTTACCCAGGGGCACCACCACGTCCATGGTCACGTAGCCCGGGGCCAGGCGCCCCACGGCGCCGAAGGCCTGCTTGCGGCAGGTCCACAGGCGAGCCCGCTCGTCCGCGTCGGCGGCCAGGCGCACGGTACGAGCCCCCGCCAGCCCCAGCAGTTCCGCCGCCCGGGCCGCGTCCTCGGCCGCGGCCTCGGCGCTGCCGGCGAACTCGGCGATCATGACCGCGTCCACGTCGGTGGCGAACCCGAAGGCGAAGGCCGCCTCCACCGCCTCGAGCATGGCCCGGTCCACCATCTCCACCGCCACCGGCAGCAGGCCCGCGCCCAGCAGGCGCACCACCGCCCCGGTGGCGTCCTGCAGGCAGGGGAACTCGGCCAGCAGGGTGGCTTCCGCCGCGGGCAGCGGCACCAGGGACAGCTCGGCCCCGGTCACCACGCCCAGGGTGCCCTCGCTGCCGCACAGCAGGCCCACCAGGTCCAAGCCCCGGGCGGCCGGGGCGCCGGTGCCGGTGGTCCAGGCCCGGCCCCGGGCGTCGAGCCAGTCGAGGCGGCGCAGGTGCTGCAGGGTGACGCCGTGGCGCAGGCAATGGGGACCGCCCGCGTTCTCGGCCACGTTGCCGCCGATGGTCGAGGCCGCCTGGCTGGAGGGATCGGGGGCGAAGTGCAGGCCCACCGGCGCCGCGTGCCGGCTGACCGCGGCGTTCAAGGCGCCGGCGCCGGCGCTGACCCGCAGGGCCGCGGCGTCCACCGGGCCGAGGTCCGCCAGCCGCGCCAGGGACAGCACCACCGCGCCGTCGCCGGGCACGGCCCCGCCGCTGAGGCCGGTGCCCGCGCCCCGGCACACCACCGGCACCCCGGCCGCGGCGCAGGCCTGCACGACCGCGGCGGCGGCTGCGGCGTTGCGGGGCAGGGCGACGGCGGCCGGTCGGCCCAGGGTCAGGTGCGACGCGTCGCGGGCGTACACGGCGCAGGCGGCCGCGTCGTCCAGCACGTCCCCGGCCGGCAGGACGGCGCGCAGCAGGTCAGCGGGTGCGGGTGCAGGGCGCAATGGGGAACCTCCGGTGGCCCGGCGGCACCGCGGGCTGCGGCGGCGCCACGGCCGTTGCCGTTCATGATCGGGCGCGACGCCGCCGAACGCCAGCCCGAAGGCCCGCTCCGGCCCGCACGTTGACGCCCCCGGAGCCGGCCGTTATGTTTGCGATGCAACTTCGTTCGATCGTTCCCACCGTCGGCGCGCCCCGGCGCCGCCTCCCCGGGAGGACCCATGAAGATCGCCGTCTGCGTCAAACAGGTCCCGGATTCCGAGACCCGGATCACCCTGGCCGCGCCCGTGCCCGAGCTGGACCAGTCGGGCTTCACCCGCGTGCTCAATCCCTACGACGCCTACGCCGTCGAGGAGGCCGTGCGCATCAAGGAATCCCGCGAGGGGGTCGAAGTCACGGCCATCACCGTGGGCCCGCAGACCGTCAAGGAGACGCTCAAGAAGGATTGCCTGGCCGTGGGCTGCGACAAGGCCGTCATCATCGACGATCCCGCCCTGGCCAAGGCCGACAACGCCGCCGTCGCCAAGGTCCTGGCCGCCGCCCTGGGGCGCGAGAAGTACGACCTCGTGCTCTGCGGCATCAAGGCCATCGACGACGACGCGGGCCAGGTGGGCATCCTGGTGGCCGAGCACCTGGGCGTGGCCCACGTCTCGACCGTCACCAAGCTGGAGCTGGGTGACGGCACCCTCAAGGCCGAACGCGAGATCGAGGGCGGCAAGGAGATCGTCGAGGCCGCCCTGCCCTGCGTGCTGACCTGCCAGAAGGGCCTGAACGAGCCCCGCCTGCCGAGCCTGCCCAACATCATGAAGGCGGGCGCGAAGCCCATGGAGACCGTGACCTGCGCCGACCTGGGCATCGAGCCGCCGGCCAACCTGGTCACCGTCAAGGCGTATTCCCCGCCGCCGGCCCGCGGCGCCTGCAAGCTGATCGAGGCGGAGGATCCCGCCGCCGCGGCCCAGGAGCTGGCCCGCCTGCTGAACGAGGAAGCCAAGGTCATCTAGTCATCCGGACCAACCGGGGAGTCGGACCATGCCGAACATTGCGGTTTTCATCGAGCAGAGAGACGGCGTCCTCAAGAAGGTCGCCTGGCAGATGTTGAGCGAGGCCCGGCGCCTGGCCGACGCCCACGGGGGCGAGGTCTGGGGCGTGTTCCTGGGCCCGGACGCGGGCGCGGCCATCGCCGAGGCCGGAAAATACGGGGCCGACAAGGTCTTCACCGCCACCGGCGACGCCTTCGCGGTTTACGACAGCGAGCTGTGGGGCACCGCCCTGGCGGCCTTCGCCAGGGCGCAGCAGCCCGAACTGCTGCTCGTGGGCTCGACCGCCCTGGGCAAGGACCTCGGTCCGAAGACCGCCGCCAAGCTGGACTGCGCCTGCATCAGCGACGCGGTGGGCCTGAAGCACGAGGGCGGCTGGGAGATCCGGCGGCCCGTGTTCGCAGGCAAGTGCTACGCCGACGTCACCTTCACCACGCCGCTGGCGATCGTCGGCATCCGGCCCAACGCCTTCGTGCTGGCGGAGAACCCCAAGGCGGGCGCGGCCGAGAGCTTCGACCCGGGCCTGGCCGGGGTCGCGTCCAAGGCCACGGTGGTGGCCGTGGAAGCCGCCGCGGCCGGCAAGGTCACCCTGACCGAGGCGGAGATCGTGGTCTCCGGCGGCCGCGGCATCAAGGGACCGGAGAACTACCCGCTGATCGAGAAGCTGGCCGAGGCCCTGGGCGCGGCGGCGGGCGCCAGCCGCGCCATCGTCGACGCGGGCTGGGTGGACTACAGCCACCAGGTGGGGCAGACGGGCAAGACCGTCGCGCCGAACCTCTACGTCGCCTGCGGCATCAGCGGCGCCATCCAGCACCTGGCGGGCATGAGCAGCAGCAAGTGCATCGTCGCGATCAACAAGGACGCCAACGCGCCCATCTTCAAGGTGGCGGACTACGGCATCGTGGGCGACCTGTTCGCGGTGGTGCCGGCGCTGACGGACGCCGTCGGCAAGATCCGCAGCTAGGCCGGCGCCGCGGTCGCGGCCCACTCCGGAGACCGCCTCCCCCGGGGGGCGGTCTTCGTCGTCTCAGGGGCCGTCGCCCGCCGGCGACGCCGCAGCCCCGCCCCGCTGCCGCAGGACGACGGTCCCGGCCACCCGGTCGTGCAGACCAGCGCCGATCGGGCCGTTAGCGCCCCAGCTCCCGCCAGACCGCGGTCATGTTCAGGCCCGCCGCCTCGGCGATCTGGGCGTGCTCGCGGGCGCCCTCCCCGTCGCCGAGGTGGCTGAGCGCGATGCCCAGGTAGCCGTGGGCCAGGGCGTCGTCGGGGTTCAGCTCCAGGGCGCGGCGGCAGGACTGGGCCGCGGCGTCGAACTGGCCGAACTCGCAGAACAGCTTGCCTTGCCGGGCCCAGGCGGTGGACGAGGTCGGGTCCAGGGTCAGGGCCTGCCCGTAGGTGGTGAAGGCCTCCCGGTGCTTGCCCTGCTTCTCGAAGACCTGGCCCAGGGCCAGCCACAGGCCGGCGTGCTCGGCCCCTTCGGCGATGAACTGCAGGCAGGTCTCCTCGGCCTCGGCCACCTGCCCGTTGTCGCACAGGCCACGCACCAGGCGCACCATCGGCAGCGGGTCGCCCGGGGCCAGGGCCACCGCCCGGCGGAAGGAGTCCAGGCCCGAACGGGCCCAGCCCATGGCCAGGTAGATCTCGCCCAATTGGACGTGGGCGCCGGCGTGGCCGGCGTCCATCACCAGGGCCTCGCGGGTGGCGGTCTCGGCCTTGGTCCACTTCTTCTGCAGCTGGTACGCCCGCCCCAGATCGACCAGCAGGTCGGCCGTGACGTCCGCGCGGACCTTGCCCCGCTCGAGGATCGAGGCGGCGGCGACGGGGTTGCCGGCGGCGAAGTAGAAGGCGGCGTAGTCCTGGTAGGCCCGGGCGTTGGCCGGATCGGCCGCCAGCAGGCTCTCCCCCTCGACCTTGGAAGCGACGTCGGCGCCCGCGGCGCCCGCGGACAGGAGGCTGAAGGTGGTCACGGCGGCGAGAAGGCCCAGACGGGCGGCCGTCTTGCAATGCATGGTGCTCTCCCCCGGGAGGATGGCTTGCAACCTGCCGTCCCGGGTCCCTCCCGGCACGGCCCGAGGGGTCGGATGCAAGGCCGGTGCCACCGGGCCCGGCCGGGCCGCTCAGCCCAGCCGCGCCCGCACCGCCGTGACCTCGGCATCCGCCTCGTCCACGATCTCCTGCAGGATCTCCCTCAGGGGCTGCACCTTGCGCAGCATGCCCACCGACTGGCCCGCCATCAGGGAGCCGTGCTCGACGTCCCCATCGACGGCGGCGCGGCGCAGGGAGCCCACCCAGTACTCCTCCACCTTGAACTGGGCTTCCTGACGGCCGAGGGTGCCGGCCTTCATCTGGGCCAGCAGATCCAGCTGCAACTCGCCGAAATGGGTCATGGCGTGGTTGTTCAGGGCGCGCACCGAGACCACCGGCAGCTTGGCGCTGTACTGGGGCGTGGCGGTGGCCTCGCGGGCGCGGGCCTTGATGAACACGTCCTTGAACTTCGGGTGGGCGTTGCACTCCTGGGCCATGACGAAGCGCGTGCCCATCTGGGCGCCGGCCGCACCCATCAGGGTCAGGTGCGCGATCATCCGGCCGGTGCCGATGCCGCCGGCCACGAAGATGGGCACCTGGGGGAACGCGAAGAGGATCTCCTGCAGCAGCACCACCGTCGAGACGTGGCCGATGTGCCCCCCCGCCTCGCTGCCCTCGAGGATCAGGGCGTCGGCGCCGTACTCGATCATGCGCTTGGCGATCGAATCGGTGGAGGCGAAGCACAGCACCTTCGCGCCCGAATCCTTGGCCTTCTGCACCTCGGTCTGCCGCGGGATGGAGCCGGCGAAGACGATGTGCCCCACCTTCTGCTCGCAGAGGATGTCCAGGTGCGGCAGGTAGTTCGGGGCGATGGTGATGACGTTGCCGGCAAACGGCCGGTCGGTCTGCGCCCTGGTCTTCTGCACGAAGTCGGCGAACATCTCCGGCGGCATGTTGCCGGCCGCGAGCACGCCGAACGCGCCCAGGTTGCTCATGCGCGACACCAGGTCCGGGTCGCTGATCCAGGTCATCGCCCCGCACATGACGGGCAGTTCGGTGCCGAGGAATTCCCGGCCCCGCTGCCAGATCCGGGCCAGCTGGGGCGTGGCCTTGACGGGGGTGTCGGCGCTCATGGCGGTCCTTCCCTGCCGATCGGTCCCTGATTCGACGTGACGGCCTCCGCGGCAAGCCGTCCGGTTCCGTGGTCCCGATCAATAACAGAACGCCTCCGGTTTGACAAGCGGGCGGCGCGGTCGGTAGTCTGAACGGGGCAGCGGCCTTGCGGCCGCGCCTACTCGACCCGCTCGAGCAGCACCTCGGCGATGTCCCTGGCGCGCAGGGCGTCCTGCCGGTCGGTCTCCTTGATGGCGTCGCCCAGCATGGTCAGGCAGAAGGGGCAGGCGGTGCAGACTTCGGCCGCGCCGGTGGCCGCGGCCTCCTCGATGCGGTTGTGGTTGATGCGCGTGCCCAGGTCCTCCTCCATGAACATGCGGCCGCCGCCGGCGCCGCAGCAGAAACCCTCGCGGCGGTTGCGCGGCATCTCGGTCCGGCGCAGCCCCGGCACCGCGGCCAGCACCTCGCGCGGCGACTCGTAGATGCCGTTGTGGCGGCCCAGGTAGCAGGAGTCGTGGTAGGTGACGTGCAGGTCCTCGCCCGCCTTCACCTTCAGCCGGCCGGTCCGGACCAGGTCGGTCAGCAGCTCGCTGTGGTGGATCACCTCGACCCCCTGCAGCCCGAAGTCCGGGTACTCGTTGGCGATGGCGTTGAAGCAGTGGGGGCAGGCGGTGACGACCTTCCCCACGTCGTAGCGCTGGAAGGTGGCGATGTTCTGGGGCGCCTGCATCTGGAACAGGTACTCGTGCCCCACGCGACGCGCGGGGTCGCCGCAGCAGCTCTCCTCCTTGCCCAGGATGGCGTAGTCCACGCCGGCCAGGTTCATCAGCGTGCAGAAGGCGCGCAGCACCTCGCTGTTGCGGGGGTCGAAGCTGCCGGCGCAGCCCACGAAGAGCAGATACTCGGCCTTGCCCTTGTCCCGCAGGCGCGGGATCGGCAGGTCGCCGGTCCAGTCCTCCCGCGCCGCCGACGGGGCGTTCCAGGGGTTGGAGTTGTTCTCCAGGCCCTTGAGCGCGTTCTGCAGCGCGGCGGGCACCTTGGCCTCCATCATGGTCAGGTAGCGCCGCTGGTCGATGATGTTGGGGATGTGGTCGATCATCACCGGGCAGGCGCTGACGCACCAGCCGCAGGTGGTGCAGGCCCAGAGGGCCTCGGGATCGTTGACGTCGCCGATGAGCGCGGGCCGCGCGTGGGCCTCGATCAGGGCCTTGGCCTCGGCCTCGCGGCCCTGGGCCTTCAGCTTGCCCACGGCCTCGAGGTGGTCGGCCATGGCGTAGGCGTGGTCGCGCTCGTCGACGATGATGCTGCGCGGGTGCAGGGGCTTGCCGGTCAGGTCGGCCGGGCACATCTCGTCGCAGCGGCCGCACTCGGTGCAGGTGTACATGTCCAGGAAGCGGCGGACATCGAAGTCCTCGAGGCGTCCCACGCCGAAGGTCTCGCGGCCCTCGAACTCCATCTTCTGCAGGGCGGCGGTCGGCGTCAGGCGGCGCAGGAAGACCGCCGGCAGGGCGGTCAGCACGTGGAAGTGCTTGCCGTAGGGCAGGAAGTTAAGGAACGCCAGCACCAGCACGATGTGGGACCAGTACATGGCCTGGAACCAGGCGTCGACCGTGGCGGCGGGCCGCCCGGCGAAGACGCCGCCCAGGGCGGTGGAGGCCCAGGCCCAGCCCCGCTCCCGGTCCCCCGGATGCAGGGTGAAAAGGGCGGCGTCGCCCACCAGGTCGGTCGCCATCAGGGCGCCGATCCACAGCAGGATCAGCACGCCCTCGGCGCTCAGGTGCAGGCGCCGGGGCCGCACCACCAGCCGCCGCCACACGCCGTAGAGCACCGCCAGCAGCACGATCACCGCGAAGGTGTCCTTGAGCAGCGCGTAGCCCAGGCCCGCCGGCCCGCCCAGCAGGGGCAGGTTGAAGTCCGGGGCGAAGCCGCGGCCGATCAGGGTGACCGTGCGCAGGGACACGGCCAGGAAGCCGAAGAAGATGGCCGCGTGCATCCAGCCGGCGCCTTTCTCGTACAGCAGGCGGCGTTGGCCGAAGCCGATGCCCAGCAGGGAACGCAGCCGGTCGCCCAGGCGGTCGATGGCGAAAGAGCCCTCGCCCGCCCGCAGCAGCCACCAGCGGCCGGCGATGGTGTTGGCGAAGACGGCCAGGGCACAGAGCAGGAGCAGGGACATGACGACCGGATTCACGGAGGACCCCTTTCGCCGGCGCCCGGCCCGCGGGGCCGGTGCGCCAGCACGCGCGCAACGGCAGGTGCAGCAAGGCGGAACTTAGCCCATGGTCCGGCCGCGGTGAAGGGGAAATCGTGCCCCGGCACCGCCCGTCCCGCCCTTTACAAGCCCCGCGTCCGCCCCTAACATGGGCGGGCACGGCTTCCCGCCACCGCCGGCCGAGCCGGTATCCCCGCGAAAGGATCCCCGATGAGCGGCGACCCGACCGTCAGCAATCCTTCGGACGAGCGCATCCGCGCCGTGCTCGAGGGCATGAAGCGCATCGCCGTGGTCGGCCTCTCGGCCCGCCAGGACCGGGCCAGCCACGGCATCGCCCGCTTCCTGGTGGGCAAGGGCTTCACGGTCGTGGGCGTGAACCCGGTCCTGGAC